>NZ_JAVRBN020000006.1:0-296155 GCF_034531305.2 Nostoc sp. ChiQUE02 | reverse complement strand
GTTGGGTTGAGCAACGCGAAACCCAACATTAATAGGAGTGTTGGGTTTCGTTCCTCAACCCAACCTACAAATTTTTTGCAACAACTTAGCCTTGCCACGCCACTACGGGAACTGAGCCTTTAATAATCATATAAATACCTTTGTAGGGGCGCTGGCAATACCCGCACCCCTACAAAAATCTATATGTATCAGGATTCTGTCAAAAAGGAGTCTAGTCTATTTATGAATAGTCTCCCGTTCTTTATCAGCAGGTTCCTTATCTTTGAACAAGTCAGCCGCTGTTAGGAGTAACTCTCTTAAGGTTTGTTTGATTTGGTGCTCTTTTCTTGCTAAAGATGTACCAGCTTCTCCCAGTTTATCTTCTAGCTGCGATCGCTTTTGTTCTACCTGCACAGCCATAGATTCTGCTTGAGGACGAGCTTTATCGTACCAGTGTTTAGCCTCGTCTAGATAATCTTGAACTTCCATATTACGTCCGCCATAGCGTGCAGCCATATTAGCTCGGACAATGGCTAGCTGCGCTTGCAGTTGTGCGTAACGTTTCTTTAACAATCCTACTTCTTCACTATCTTTAATAGCATTGACAGCAGAATCAATTGCAGTTTTGGTACTAGCTGGTTTTTCCTTACCCGTCTCTTCAATTTCTGCCAAAATTACATCAACCTCTTGCTGGAGTTGTTCTTCTTCACCATCCAATTGAGCCTGTAGCCTCTTTATATCTGTTTGAGTTTGAGCAATACTTTCGTGTCTTTTGCTATTAATCCCTTCTAGCGCTCCTTCAATGGAAGCTGTTACTTCATCTTTGAGTTCGCTACCTTTTTCTTGGAAATTTTCAATTACAGCAGAAACTGCATCTCTAACTAAGCTACGAACTTCACTCGAACCTTGTTTAAACTCAGAAGCTACTTGAGAAACTGCGGATTTCACAATTTCTCGAATCCGCTCAGTTCTTAATTGTCCGGTTTCTTTAGCTTGTTGCAGGTCTGCTTGAATTTGTTGTTTGATATTGTTAGGCATTTTCAACTCTTGGGGTTTAACTAATTTGGATAAAATTTTCTAGAGATGTTCCTACACCCACATTATGGCGTAGCCTTATAAGGCTTGGCACTTCCTTTAGATAGAAAATAATAACTCTAAGGAGGTGATGTGTAGTATGTTGCCCATTTGTGAGATGATTAATATTTGTTGGTAGTAATTGAGATAAAAATATGTGGCAAGTAAATATTACTTGTTCAGGTGATGCCTGGAAGCAGTATGGTACTGAATTTAAAGCGATCGCAGAGAAATATCAAGGTGAATTAATTGGTTCCAAAAAAATGCCAGATGGGACGCGCATCATGTCTTATAAAATTGAGGATGTTAGTGATGCAGAAGCTTTTCAAGAAGATTGTGCAAATTTTGCTGGATTTACAACAGACTTTGAATCCCTCTAGTATTGGTTCTGACACTTATGCCTGCAACCAGTATGTCAAAATCGGGAGAAGTTAATTGAAAAAACTACTTACATTAGTATTAGTAACGTTTTTGTTATTAATCAGCACTTTTACTTTACCTGCTAGTGCAGCAGACACAGTTAACGGTGAACAAATATTTAGTGTTCATTGTGCTGGTTGTCATATCAACGGCAGCAACATAATCAGGCGAGGTAAAAATCTCAAAAAGCAAGCGTTGAAAAAGTATGGTATGGATTCAATAGAGGCAGTTACATCTATAATTACCAATGGTAAAAATAATATGTCAGCCTACAAAGAGCGCCTCACTGAACAGCAAATTCAAGACGTTGCTACTTACGTTCTCGAACAAGCTGAAAAAGGCTGGCGTTAGAAAGTTAGGAGAGACGCGATTAATCGCGTCTGTACAGGAGTTAGAAGTTGGGAATTAATAATGATCAGCTATGATTTATATATTATTCAAATCCTAATTCCTCCCTTTTCAACGCTACTTGCTATAACTCTCTTGAGCAGAGCAACACAGTGGTTCCTCCTAACTTCTAAACTTGAAAATGAACTTACCCGCAGCTAGCCGTCTCCAATTTACTCCTGATTTGAACATTTGCCGGATACTAAATGGTATGTGGCAAGTTTCCGGCGCACACGGACGAATTAATCCCAATGCAGCCATTGAGACTATGTTCAAATATTTAGATGCAGGCTTTACCACTTGGGATTTAGCAGACCATTATGGCCCCGCTGAAGACTTTATTGGTGAGTTTCGCTGTCAACTAATTGATACTCGTGGGAAAGATGCTTTGTCTCAGGTACAAGCTTTTACAAAATGGGTGCCTCGTCCAGGCAAAATGACGAAAAAACTGGTTGAGGAAAATATTGATATTTCTCTGAGAAGGATGAATGTGGAATCGTTAGATTTGATGCAATTCCACTGGTGGGAATATCAGGATAAAAATTACCTGGATGCCCTCAAATATATGGCAGAACTTCAGACTGAGGGTAAAATTAGGCATCTAGGTTTAACTAATTTTGACACGGAAAATTTGAAGATTATTACCGAAGCAGGTATCAAAATCATTTCTAATCAAGTGCAATTTTCCCTGGTTGATCGCCGTCCCGAAGTTAATATGGTGCAGTTTTGTCAGCAGCATGACATAAAGCTTTTTACTTACGGTACACTGTGCGGCGGTTTGTTATCAGAAAACTATTTGGGGAAACCAGAACCGCGAGGATTTGATCTTTCCACTGCTAGTTTGAAAAAATATAAAAATATGATCGATGCTTGGGGTGGTTGGCGATTATTTCAAGAGTTGCTGGCTATCCTGAAGGAAATTGCTAATAAGCATGGCGTAAGCATCTCCAATGTTGCTGTGCGTTACATTTTAGATCAGCCAACTGTGGGAGGTGTGATAGTTGGTGCCAGACTTGGTGTATCTGAACATATAGAAGATAACGCCAAAGTATTTAGTTTTAGTTTAGATGAAGACGATCGCGATCGCATCAATGCAGTATCTCGCCAATCACGCGATTTGTACCAGCTTATCGGCGATTGCGGCGACGAATATCGGCGATAACCATTAGGGCATTGGCTTTGTTGACGATTGAATTTACTGATAATACGGTGAAGGTTATTGTGCAATCTACCCTTGCAAACCATGCCGCTAAACTTTGCCTTCTCCCTCAGTCAACAGCAAACTTTTGAACTGCGCTGTGATTATGGCTCACGTCGCCTGGATAAAACGGAGTTGGCAGCACTCATTGATTTGTGTGAGCAAAATTACTATGCTCAACAAAGAGATCATTTACCCTATCTCACCCAGTTGGGACGGCAACTTTATCAATGGCTGGATGGTAAAGAAGGATGGCTGAGAAAGGCGCTGGATGAGGCGGATGAGCAAACGATTAATCTAGATTTGATTAAAACCAGCGAAGCACAGGGGTTAAACCCGGAAACAGAACGGGTGGCGTTGGGATTGGCACATTTGCCTTGGGAATTGCTACATGATGGCGCAGGGTTTTTAATCGAACGCCAGAATCTTTCTGTTTTACCAGTGCGTTCTGTTCAGCAGCGTCAAACCCAAGTGATTGGCGTGCAAAATCGCCCGTTGCGGTTGCTGTTCATGGCGACTTCTCCTGAAGATCCCAGAGTTCCACCACTAGGGTTTGAGCGGGAAGAAGCAAACATTTTGCAAGCAATCAAAGATCAGAATCAGACCATAGATTTGATTGTCGAGGAAAGCGGCTCGGTTGTAGAGTTAGCTAACTTGGTGAAATCCTATCCAGAAGACTATTTTGATGTCTTTCATCTCACGGGACACGGGATAATTTATACACAAGAAGGCTACTACTATTTGCTGCCAAAGGGTGCAACGCTTGCAGACAATACCCCCTGCTTTATCACTGAAGATGAGGTAGGGAATATGCAACTTACTACCGTCAATGATTTAGCTAAAGCCTTTCGGGGACGCTGGCCGCGTGTAACTTTTCTCTCTGGTTGTCATACGGGACAGGTTGCTAACAAAGGGACAGTACCCTCAATGGCGCAAGCGTTGGTGAAGGCGGGGGCAGGTATAGTTTTAGGCTGGGCGCGTCCAGTGTATGACGACACGGGTATTGTAGCGGCACAGGCACTTTATCAAGCTTTGGCGACGGGGGCAACTGTTGAAGAAGCAGTTAAAGCAGCGCAGCAGGAGATGATTGACAAAGAATGCACCGACTGGCATCTGTTGCGGATGTATCGGGATACGCGCCCCATTGCAGAACTGGTAACACCTCTGAGAACAAGAAATCGTGAAAAGCTGAAGTTTACACCGTCAGAGCAAGAATTTTTGGATGAGAATAATCAAGTTAAAGTTGCCAGTCGGTTTGAGTTTGTGGGACGCAGACGACATTTGCAACGGTGTCTCAAAGCTTTGCAGGAAACCAGCGACCAAATCGGCGTGTTTATTGCGGGGATGGGTGGACTGGGTAAAAGTAGCTTGGCGGCGCGGTTATGTACGCGGGTGCAAATGCAGCGTTCTAATTTTGCGCGAGTCGTGGTGATTGGCCCTTTGGATGAGAAAGGTTTGCTGAATAAGCTTTCTAATAACTATGAGCGGTTTGCAGATGTGCCTGCACTTTTGAACGAACCAAAGGTGTCTCTGAAAGGACGGTTGCAAAACTTTTTTGAAGCAATAGAAAACATTCACAACCAACCCTTGCTGCTGGTGCTGGATGACTTTGAGCAAAATATCCCCACAGCTAACATTGAAGATGGCTCATTGCGGATGACGGCAGAGGCTTACGAAATTTTAGGGGCGATTTGTGCGGCATTGGAGGAAAACGGGGCAGAAAGTCGGCTGATTGTCACCTGTCGCTATTTGAAGTCAGATACTTTGCCACCTCATCGCCTGCATTTGGAACGCCTGGAACAGATGAGCAGTAGTGATATTGATAAAATCTGCTTTCCTTTAGATAAAGAAGTTAGGCAGCAGTTAAGAACTCAGCGAATTATTCACATTGCCGATGGTAATCCCCGCTTGCTGAAGTGGCTGTTAGAAGTGATTCAGCAACCAGGAATAGCGGCGGATGAATTATTGAATCGGCTGGAGGCGACTGAGCAGAAATTCCGCGAAAATATCTTGGCACAAACTCTGCTGGATGCTTTGGAACCGGAAGAACAAAAGTTTCTCGCACAGTTGAGTGTGTTTCATCTGCCTGTTACTGTTGAAATCATCAATGCCATTTGTCCCTCTGCCTCTTTTTTGCAAAAGCTCGTCAGCCTCAGCTTAGTTGAGTCTGCCACCACTCACCCCACCCAGCCAGCTAATTATCGGGTGACGACAATTTTAGAATCGTTGCTGAAACCAGTATTGAGTGATGCCGAGTGGCAAGGAACGCGACAGCAAGCGGTAAAGAAAATCTATCAAGTTTGGTGGGAAGAGTCTAATCAGTCATGTACGGACGAACAAGCATTAGAGGTTTTGCGTTTAGGACTAATAGCTGGAGAACAGGAGGTTGCTGCCAAAGTTAGCGATATCGTTGCTACTGATTGGGTAAACAAGTCTCGCTTTTTGGAAGCTGTACAGCTATGCCAGCAAGTTTTGGCAGTTTTTCAGGACTACCGTATCTTTGGAACCATCGCTCGTGCTGAATACTTTTTAGGCTTCGTTGAAAATGCTGTTGTTCATTATCAGCAAGCCTTAAACCTTTGCCCTGATGATGATGTCACGGAAAAAGCTGGAACCCTGAGCAATTTGGCATGGGTAATAGCCCAACAAGGAGATATTGAACGAGCGCTTTTCTTGTACCAGCAGTCTTTGGAAATAAGTGAGCGCATTAATGATGTCCGAGGAAAAGCTATAACTCTCCACAACATGGCAGGAGTAATAGCTGAAAAAGGAGATATTGAACGAGCGCTTTTCTTATACCAGCAAAATTTAGAGCTATTAGAATCTGTTGGTGATTTCAGTAACATATCTACCACACTGAACAACATAGCAAAAGCAATCGCTGATTTAGGAGACATTGAACGAGCGGTGTCTTTGTGGCACAAATCTTTAAAATTAAGTCAGAGTACTGGTGACGTTAGATCTCAAGCCGAAATTCTGACAAATCTTGCTTATATTGCAGGCAAGACAGGAGATAAAGACAGACAGTTAAATTTAAATCTACAAGCACTCCAGCTATTTGTAAAGATTCGAGCTTATAGGCATTTGGTTACAGTAATAACTAATTTAGGTGAAGCAGATGAAAGCAAAGGTTTAATTTACTTTGCTCAAGCAACTTGGCTCTGTCTCAATATTCAAGTACCCTTACCAAATACAATGACCATATTCGCTCATCTCTATCAGGCTTTACCTCAAGGAAACGAACTTCAAGCCTTGCTAACAACAACTACTTTGTTTTTGTGCAGTCAGCTAAACGAAGATCATCCCCTGTTTAAGGAACTCCAGATTCTTGGTGGCAGGATGATAATAGCATTGGCAGAAGCCCAAGGAATTGACAGACAAGAAGCTAATACTGCTTGGTTTCACCAGCAAGGGCTAAATGATCCAGAATATTTTCTCCCGCGACTCAATCAACGTCTAGAAGAGATTGTCGGCGATGGGTGGTTGTTTGACCGTAGTCAATTTGAGGTGGAGGGATAAGGGGAAATGCGATCGCGCTAATCTTAAATTAGTTGCTGACAATATAACCAGCTTATGCAAGCCCTTAATATCACACTGCCAGATGCAATATGGAATCTCAACTAATACAGAGTTCTCCCGACATCCTTTCTGGTACACCCGTTTTCTATGGAACTCGTGTACCAGTACAAACATTGATTGATTATCTCGAAGCAGGTGATCGCCTTGATGACTTTCTAGAAGATTTTCCCACTGT
Source organism: Nostoc sp. ChiQUE02 (assembly GCF_034531305.2). Classification (NCBI taxonomy): domain Bacteria; kingdom Bacillati; phylum Cyanobacteriota; class Cyanophyceae; order Nostocales; family Nostocaceae; genus Nostoc; species Nostoc sp. ChiQUE02. The sequence goes on along the minus strand of NZ_JAVRBN020000006.1, from coordinate 289,343 downwards.
GAGCCGAGCACAGGCAACAGCGTTTCTCAAGCTAGCCCTGAAAAAAGTATTATCTTCTTATGAAAGTGCTGCTTGATGAATGCCTGCCTAAGAAATTAAAGCGAGAAATCACAGGTCATGAGGTTGTGACTGTACCAGAGCAAGGATGGGCAAGTAAAAAGAATGGTGAGTTACTGGGACTAGCGAAGACAGAGTTTGATGTATTCATCACCATTGATCAAAACTTAACAGCTCAACAAAATTTGAATAATATCAACTTAGCTATAATCGTTCTCGCATCTCCCAGCAATCGTTTAGAAGTCCTGAAACCTCTGATGCCTAAAGTTCAAGAAGCTTTAGCAACGATTCAAGCAGGTGATGTGGTTACTATCACACTGCCAGATGCGATCGCTTAGGCAACTATGATTATTATTGGATTGCTGAGTGGGGAAATGCGATCGCGTTACTCTTAAATTAATTAGCCACAATGTGAGTAACAACATTCTGCAATTAGTCCTCAAGATTCATTCACGAAGCTAAAAGCTTCATCGACGAAGCTCAGAGGTTCATCGACGAAGCTCAGAGGTTCATTCACGAAGCTCAGAGGTTCATGCACGAAGCTCAGAGGTTCATCAACGAAGCTCAGAAGTTCATTCACGTAATACACTCTCCGAAAGCCGCTTAATTGAAAGTTAATAGTGTTTTACTCTAGCTCATACATCTGCTTATGTTTGGCTAAAAGCTGGAGATATTTGTCATTTGTCTTTGCTTCTACCCACTTGGCTTTAAATATTGCTGCCGATTCCGCTTTAACTGGGTCTACTTCATAGGGAAGAATCTCTTTTTTGGAACCTGAATCTTCCAAATTTTGTTTATACTTCCTGCCGCTTTTATGATTAGCATAACGGCGAGAGCGAGTATAGCCCATTTGGATAAACTTCCGTGCTATATCTGCGCCGACAAAATCATCTTTCTCTAAATAATCAAGAAAAAGCTCGTAAATTTTTTCACTCGACTCTCTAGCAATATCAGGAGTTTTGAACCGCCAGTAAGGGAGAATTTCTGATTTGTATGGTTCAACTAAAAGTACACCCTGCTCACCCTTTCCAACACGATAGAGTTCAGGATGTTGGCGAAAATCAATATTTTTAAAGTCTAAAGAATAATCAAAAGCCATGCTAGGTGTTTATTATGAATAATAAACTTTAAGAAAGAAGTCGAGCTTCTATCTCTGTAGGGAAATTTTGTTTTATTATGCAATCTAGCACCCAATCCGTGAACAGTGTCCTTGCTCCGGGCAATCTGCGTAAAGTGCATCACATTGCCCTCAACGTCCAGGATATGCAAGCTTCCCGCTACTTTTATGGCACAATCCTGGGTTTGCATGAACTTACAGGCGACGAAGTACCCGCAACTCTGGTGGAACTTGTCGCATCTGGGAAAGTAGCCAACTTCATCACCCCGGATGGTACAATTCTTGATTTATTTGGGGAACCAGAATTATCACCACCAAATCCAGACCCAGCAAAGACCTTCACCAGAGCGTACCATCTCGCCTTTGACATCGATCCGCAGTTATTCGATCGTGCGGTGACAGTGATCAGAGAAAATGAAATAGCGATCGCACATGGCCCAGTCACTCGTCCTACTGGTAGAGGAGTGTATTTTTACGATCCAGATGGCTTTATGATTGAAATTCGTTGCGATCCAGAAGCTAGTTAACTTAGGGGTAATAACAAAAGTATCTACTATGGCTGCAAATCTCACGCAAATCTTTAAAGTAATTGAAGATACTATCACAAAACCGCCAATTCCACACGAACCATACAAGCAATCATTGAAAGCCTGGGCAATGTATTGTCTGCGAGACAAAGGTTTTATAGTCGCTTATGCTCAAAATGCCGACTTTGCCATTGAAAGAAAACGTGAAGAAAAGCTATATTTCAAAGTTGCAAACAGCCCCGATGATTTAGATAATTCTCTTAACTGGATTGTTTGGGATAGTGTCACCAAAAGCGCCAGTCTCATTCCCCAAAAAATAGACTGATGCCAAAATAGTCATCAAATGTTTTCCTGATTCTTTAACTATTCGGACTCCTGTTAGCGCAGCAAGGCGTAGCCCATTCTGACTTCTGAATTCTAACTAGACAACTGCTGCACAAATACTTGATGTTCTGGTGAATTTAATCCCAACTGTAATACAGCCAATACTTGTTGCATATTGCCAACAATTAAATCGGACATTGACAACCACAAACCAGGAAATACTTGACTTTTGATAATTCCATCTGCGTCCACTTCTAAGGATATATATTCTCCTTGTTGCAGGCTAAACCAATCTAATTTGCTTTCAAATATTTGCCAAACAATATATTCTTTTACTCCATTACGACCATAGACTTTTTTCTTGTCATGTAAATCAATAGCAACGCTGCTAGCTGCTATCTCTATTACCAGTTCTGGCGCACCTTCGATGTAATCATCACCACTCAAACGAGATTGTCCTTGAGCTATTGGTGTGATTAATAGCACTCCATCTGGTTGCGGTTCATTATCTCGATCTAAGCGGACTGTTGGCTCAATTCCCAATCTCACACCAGGGGTTGATGCTTCATAAACTCCCAACCAAGTGATTGTATGACCATGTGGTTCAGCATGACTTTCAAAGCGTAATGGGGATGCCAAGTATACAACTCCTTCAATTAATTCTGCCTTTTGATGACGAGGCATTGCTTGATAGCGTCGCTCAAATTCGTAGCGAGTGAGGCGATCGCCATTCTCTAAAGGAGGAATTCGCTGCTTGAATGATAGGTTGACCATGATTTTCTGCTCTGGCAAGGAGTCTTACTTTAGCTTGGCACAGATTTTTATTGTGATATACTGCCTAAGCCCGATGGGGTTTCTCAAACACCATTAAATGCTGTTGAGGTAACAAGTTTTTGGTTTCGCGCCAAACCAAACCAACAGCTTGCATTTCTTTACGCACTTGCTTTTGAGTCATCTTGTGTAGACCTTTAATCATAATAAAAGGATTTTCACCCCGGTACTCAACCAGCACCACCTTACCACCTGGTTTAAGTGCTTTCACAATTCCTTGCATCACTTCTTGGGGATACTCAAGTTCATGATAAGCATCTACCATCAACGCCAAATTGATACTTTCAGATGATAAGTTAGGGTCGCTAAGAGTTGCCAAAACAGGCTCAACATTGGTGATATTTTTCTCTTTTTTGAACAAATCAATGATTTCTAACATTTCTGGCTGAACATCTACAGCTAACACCTTACCTGCTGTTAATAATGGTGCAATGCGAAAGCTCAAGTAACCTGTACCAGCACCAATATCTGCTACTACATCGTTAGGTTTGAGATTGAGAGCGTTGACTACCTTACTTGGCTGTTCCTCTCCCTCTCGACTTGGACGTTCTAGCCAGCCAGCGCCAGTGTATCCCATAACTTTGGCGATTTCGCGCCCCATGTAATATTTGCCGATACCATCTGGACTGTGGATTATGCGTTGTTCGTAAACAGTGGTGGATGAAGACGCGGCTTGTGCTGTCAGGGTTGGGTTCAGCAGCGAACAACTCAAGATCGCAACAAGAGTTACTATAAAGTGGAGAAAATTTGACATTTGGTTATGACTGATTGGGATAGTTATAAGCAGCAACTAAAAGAATTTTATGGTAGTAGAACGACTTATGACCATGAGAAAGGTACTCGCCATCCACTAGAAGCCAAGCTTCTACTTGAATTTGTTCCACTACATTCGGGACAGAAAATTCTTGATGTGGCGACTGGAACAGGTTTAGTTGCGATACCCGCAGCTGAAAAAGTTGGTTCAGATGGCTCCGTTATTGGGATTGACATGACCCCTGGAATGTTGCATCAAGCAAGACTTAAGATTGCAGCAGCAAAATTAAAAAATATTGAGTTAATTGAGGCAAATGCAGAATATTTCAACTTTAATGAGAGTAGTTTTGATGTTGTCTTTTGCTGTGAGGCAATTGTACTTTTTCCTGATATCCTTGCTATTTTGCAAAAGTGGTATAACTTGTTGAAACCCGGAGGATTTGTGGCATTCACTTGTCCTCCCGAAACGGCTTTTATGGCATCTCTCCAGCAGAGGATCTGCGCTAGAGTTTTGGGAGTTTTGCTACCACATATCCTTGAACCACTTGGGACTCCAGAAAAATGTCGGAATTTGCTCAATCAGGCAGGTTTTAGAGATATCGAAATTAAGATTGAACCATCAGGACGTTATCGCCCTCTTAGGGATAACAGATTATCTGAGATAGCAATCAATATAAATTTTAAAGGTAATCCCCTGTTGTCAAAATTATCACCAGAACAATTAAATCAGTTACAAGTTGAGTACAAAGCAGAAATTGAGAAACTAGCAACCGATCAAGGTATTTGGGAAGACACTACAAAATTTTTTGTTCGCGCTCGAAAATAAGTTGATGAGCTTTGTTTCTGACCTGACAACTTAGGGCGATCGCACATGATCATCTTACGATTAATAATGACAATGACAGTTTAATCTCCTAGACCGATGTGCAAGTAAACATTTTCAGGATTTACTTGAACAGCCCCTTTAAAAATTTGTAATCCAACCTTTGGACGCTTATATGCAAAACCTGTCCCTAATATTAGTGCCTGTACTCGCTGCACAGAAAGCAGCAGGTGACGGTTTAATTAAACCTCTCGGTCATCATGAGCTGCTGTTGGTGCTGGTGCAACTGTCACTATTGCTTCTGGTAGCGCGGGGATTAGGTGAGTTGATGCGCCGGATTAATCTACCACCTGTTGTTGGAGAATTACTGGCGGGTGTGCTGCTTGGCCCTTCTCTATTTGGTTTGATCCTTCCAGACTTACAGGCGCACATCTTTCCCAAAAGTCAAGAACAGTCTAATCTACTTTCGGTGATTTCCTGGTTAGGCGTGTTATTTTTGCTGATTGTGACTGGGTTGGAGACGGATCTCAAGCTGATTCTTCGTAAGGGTAAAACGGCTCTGCTGATTTCACTGGGCGGGATTATTATCCCGTTTATCACCGGATTTGGATTGGGGTGGCTATTGCCAGATAGTTTTTTAGCCGACCCAGAAAAGCGACTAGTATTCAGTCTATTCATCGCCACAGCAATGAGTATTTCGGCAGTCCCAGTGATTGCTAAGGTGCTGATGGACTTAAATCTGATTCGCCGTGACATTGGTCAAGTTACCTTAGCCGCTGGCATGACTGACGACACCATCGGCTGGATTTTACTTTCTGTGGTTTCAGGTTTAGCTAGTAGCGGCAAATTTGACTTTGGGACAATTTTCCATTCCGTGAGTGCAGCGGTATTGTTTCTAGCGATCGCCTTTACAATTGGGCGTACCATTGTAGACCAGATTTTGCGCTGGGTTGATGACTACGTTGGTGGAATCGCCGCTAGTATGTCGGTTGTGCTAATTCTTTCGCTCTCGGCAGCAGCACTTACCCACGCATTAGGTCTAGAAGCAGCATTAGGTGCTTTTGTGCTGGGGATTTTGGCAGGTCAATCCCGCCGCTTTAGCAATGAAGCTGGACACATGCTAGAAGTCTTCACAGCAGCCTTTCTAGCGCCAATTTTCTTTGCTTCAGCTGGCTTGAAAGTTAATTTACTAGCTCTGTTAGTCCCCCAGACGTTGATATTTGGCTTGATTGTGCTCGCTGTCGCCTGTGTTGGCAAATTTACAGGTGCTTACCTTGGTTCTCGTGTGGGCGGTTTGAGTCATTGGGAAGGTTTAGCGATGGGTTCTGGGATGAATGCTCGCGGGGCGATGGAAATTGTCGTTGCCACCATTGGTTTATCTTTGGGAGTGCTGAATCCCCAGATGTACTCGATTATTGTCATGGTGGCGATCGTCACTTCCTTAATGGCTCCACCCCTGCTGCGCTGGACTTTATCAAAAGTAGTTATGGGTGAAGAGGAAGCTCGACGTTTGGAACAAGAAGAACAGGATAGCCGCAGCTTTATCAAGCAGATTCACCGGGTCTTAATACCCACTAGTGGTGGCCCCAACATCCAACTGGCGGCGCAACTAGTCGGTTACATGGCTCACCAAAACTCGATAGAAGTTACATCTTTATATGCTCTGAGTGATAAGCAACCTCAAAGCAGAGCACGCCGGATGGCGGCAACCCAGGTTAAAGATACCGCTGCCGAGCAAGCTCTGGCTTCTGTTGCTGAGGAAATGCAGCTACCTGCTGATACCACCCTGCAAACAAAAACGGAGTCTGGGCGGAATAAAGCGGAGGTAATTCTGAATGAAGCGAACAAAAACTATGACTTGATCGTACTGGGAGCTTCTGAACAGATAAGCCCCCAGAAAGCATTGTTCAATTTGCTTGTTGATCGGGTTGTCCAAGAAGCGCCTTGTGCAACAATGGTGGTGAAGTCGCACTTACCCCAACCCAAAGGTGAGATTTGCAAAATCGCTCAACAACAGCTGAACAAGATTTTGGTGCCAACAGTGGGGACAGAATATAGCAAAAATGCTGTAGAAATGGCAAGTACGATCGCTGCTCAAACAGGCGCATTAGTGATGATCGTTAACGTGATTAATTTGCCACAGGTTGAGTATATTCTTTACGAACAGCGATCGCTAGCTCCAGTCAGGGAAATTGCCCGCGATTTACTCGAACAGCAAGCAGAAATTGGCCGCAATCTGGGTGCTGATGTTAAAACCTATATTCTTCAAGGAACCAGCCCAGAAAGGGAAATCCTCAAGTTTGCCCAAACCAAGGAAGCTGACCTAATTATTCTAGGGAGTAGTATCCGAATGGTTACGGGTCGCGTTTTCTTCGGTCACAGAGTGGATGCAATTCTGAGTAAGGCTCATTGCCCAGTAGCGGTAATTACTACACCATAGTTGTTCTCAGCTTAGATACATTTAGTTTGCTTGAATCTAAGTATACTCACATAGATTACCAATCTCAGGATCTAAGCAAACTTTTCTTTAATAATTTCACCTTAGGGACTTCCAGAAAATAAAGTATCCAATTTACTCAGATAATATTTTTCTTTCTCCCCCTTCCCCCTGCTCCCGTTCGGCTACGCTCACGGCAAGCCTGCCCCCCTGCCTACACAGCGATAGGATATTTTTTTAGTTAGAAGTCTCTTAGCGCGAAGCCCTGGAAGTGACTGATCTTTGCAAATTAGCTAGAGCGCGGTTGTAATCCAGAATAGCTGTAACTCGATTACCTTCTGCTCTTGTCAGGTCATTTTCAGCAGAAATCACCTCTGTTTGAGTGCCCACACCAGCTTGAAACCTCAGCCTTGCTAAATTCAGAGCTTCCCTGGCTTGATTTAAAGCCACACTGGAAGTCTGCACATTATTTAAATTGGATTGCAATTGAGAATAGTACTGTTCTACATCAAAGCGAATCAGGTCGCGTTGGCTACCAAATTGAGACTCTGCGATCGCAATATTAGCTCTCGACTGAGCCGCCCTTGCTCTTGCTGCTCCCCCATCAAACAAAGTGAGATTTCCTTGGAGTCCCACTGAATAGCCATCAGTAATGCTGACGCCATCATCATACCGATCTAGCAGGTTGTAGTTGCCTACCAAACTAATTTGCGGCCCTAACTGTGAAAGTGCTTGTCGTCGCTGTTGTTCACTAATGTTACGTTGTGCTAATTGCTGTTGCAGTTCTGGACGATTTTGAAACGCTTGGACAATACTTTGTTCTACCGTCTGCGGCCAAAGACCCGCTAATTGGACTGGATCTGCGGCACTGATATCAACTGACTGCGACAAACTTAACGAAGTGGCAAGCTGACGACGGGCAATTTGCTGCTGCGAGATCGCATTAGTCAGTTGTTGTTGGGCATTTGCTAAATTCACCTGAGCTTGCAACACATCAAACCGCGTACCCACTCCAGCCTGTTCTCTGGCTTGAGTATCCCGCAAACTAGCTTGGGCATTCTCCACAGCAGCTCGATTAATTCTTACTTGTTCATCTGCTTGTTGCAAATCGTAGTATTGAGTCGTGGCATTCAACCTAATTGTCAAAGACTGATTTTCAACATTCAATTCATCCACACGTAGTTGTTCTTGGGCAGCTTGGATTGTCGCTTGTCGATTACCGGAGGTATAGAGGTCGTAATTCAGTTGTGCTGAACCATTAAAAGAGGTGCTGGCTTGAGATGAATTGCTAGTAAAACCATTACCACTATTAGTCACACTACTGTTGATTCCCAAAGTAGGAAACAAGGCAGCTTGAGACTCGCGTAGCGCCGAGCGGCTGCGTTCTAGCTGTAATATGGCTACCTGTAAATCTCGATTGTTGCGTTGTGCTAGTTCCAAAACTTGTGCCAAACTGATTGGCACAGTTCCCTGAATCTTTACTTCCTCCGGTTTGGTAGGAAATTGCAGAGGATTGGCACTGGGGTTGAGGTAATCGGGAACCTTTACAGGGCTTGAGGGATTCTGCGGTTTTGGGGGAGTTGCTGCACTTGCTGCATTTGGAAAAAGAATAGCGATGCCTGACGGCAAGGCTACCACCAACGCTACGGCAACCCAGGTACAATGCACGAATAATAAGCTGAAATTCATAATCTAGATGTAGTCATTAATTAGGTTTTTTTGAGGATACAATCAAAAGTTTTCATTTTGATTAACCTACAGAGATTTAAAGCTTAAATTCCCCCTCTAAAGGTTGATATTAACAAATTAGCCTACAATCAAACCATCCTGAACTCGAATAATCCTTTTGGTTTGAGCTGCGATATCTGGTTCATGAGTAACAATCACAATCGTGATTCCTTGGTCATTAAGTTCAGTCAGCAAACTCATCACCTCATGAGAAGTTTCAGTATCTAAAGCTCCTGTTGGCTCATCTGCCAAAACTAATGCAGGTCGGTTGACCAAAGCACGAGCGATCGCTACCCGTTGTTGTTGTCCGCCAGAAAGTTGACTAGGACGGTTAGCTATGCGTCCCCCTAGTCCTACTTTTTCCAAAGCTTCTAATGCCCTTTGACGGCGTTTTGGCTTGGGTAAATTGGCATAAACCATTGGCAACATGACGTTTTCTAAGGCTGTTGCCCGCGCCAATAGGTTAAATTGTTGGAACACAAAACCTATTCTTTGGTTGCGGATATAGGCTAATTCATCATCATCAAAAGTCGTCAGGTTTCTGCCTTCAAAAATATAGTCACCAGTTGTGGGACGATCCAGACATCCCAAAATATTCATGAGCGTGGATTTACCCGAACCTGACGCACCCATAATCGAGACATATTCCCCTTCCTCAATGGAAAGTTCAATTCCCTTGAGTATTGGAACGCTAACTTCTCCTAAGTGGTAAGTTTTAGTAATGGATTCCATCCAAATCATTGTTGGCATATAAATTACGAATTACAAATTACGAATTATTTAGTCACTACGTAAAGCGGTGATTGGATCTAATTTGGCAGCGTTCCGTGCTGGAATTACTCCAGCGATTAAGCCAACGGTTAACGAGAGTCCAAAGCCAGCAATGATCGATAAGAAAGAAATTACAAATGGAAATTTAAAAATGTTTGCAGATACAAATGCTATTAAGATGCCAGTCGCCATACCAATACCTCCACCAGCAATGGAAATCACGATCGCTTCGGCTAAAAATTGATTCAGGATTGCAGAGTTGGTAGCTCCTACGGCTTTGCGAATCCCGATTTCCCGCGTCCGCTCGACAACGGAAACTAGCATAATGTTGGCAATACCAATTCCACCAACCACCAGAGAAATTCCAGCGATTGCTACTACCATTACTGTAAATAAACCCACAACACTAGTGAAGGTACTAACAATATCAGCTTGATTAGTTAGTCGAAAATCATCAGCTTGCGGCGGATAAATGTTGTGACGCAGCCGTAAGAGATTGGTGACTTGAAACTGAGCAGCTTCTAACTGCTCTTGATTAGCGCCTTTAACTAAAATTCCATTTACAGAAACGCCTACTAGGGCATTGTTCCCAACTAGTCTCTTCGACATACTAGTGAGAGGAATGAAAACCTGGTCATCTCGATCCATCGGCCCCTGAGAACCTTTAGGTTCCATCACCCCAATCACTTCGTAAGCCTCCCCCTGAATACGAATTCTCTCGCCGATCGGATTTACACCCTGTCCAAAGAGGGTTTTTTGAACTGTGGGGCCAAGAATAGCTACCTGTGCGACAATATCCAGTTCTTCTTGAGTAAAATACCTCCCTTGTTGGGGATGGGTATTTCTAACTTCTGGGTAATTTAAATCTGTGCCATAAATGGTTGTTGAGGTGTTCTGTCCTGCATATACAACTTGGGCAGTTCGTTGGAGATAAGCAGAAACCATCTGTGCTGATGGCGCTTGTGTAGCGATCGCCTTTGCATCTTCCCAGGTCAAGGTGCTGCTAGAACCTACTCCTTGACGGACATTCCCGCTTCTTGCCGCACCCGCCAAAATTTGGATTACATCTGTACCCAATGCTTGTATCTGTTGCTCAACCCCCTTTTGCACTCCCTGACCGACAGAAGTAATGGCAATGACTGAGGAAATCCCAATAATCACACCCAACATAGTTAGACCTGTGCGTAATTTGTTACTCCACAAAGTCTCTGCCGCCATTGTCAAGATTTCCAACAACGGTACTGTGCGGGTATTCTTAGCTTTGTAAAAGCCCTTAAACATCTTAAACATAAGGTTTTATTTAAAACTAACTTTAAGGGGAACCGCCGGAAGAACCACCGCCTGAACGACTTCCTCCTGTGCCTGCTCCTCTTCCTCCTCCTGCTCCGCCTCCTCCTAGACCAGGAAAAACTCCTCCTCTTGGTGTTGATTGCGGACGTGACCCTGGTGGGAAACTGAGCAATACCCTTTCGTCTCCTGTCAATCCAGACTTAACTTCGGTAAAGTTATTCGCGGTGACGCCGGTCTCAATGGGAGTAAACACAGGTCTGTTATTATTTCCTGCCACAAACACACCTGTGGCATTTTCTTGGCGCACCACCGAAGCCGTTGGCACTACTAGAACATTTTCAACTTGACCGACTTGAAAATCTATTTCCGCATTCATCCCAGATCGCAGTAGCCTTTGAGGGTCTGAAAGTGAGACTCTCACTTCAAAACTGGTGACGTTTTGCTCTACTATTGCTTGGGCAGCAATTTGGCTCACTTTACCTTCAAAGGTTTTTCCTGGGTAGGCATCTGCCTTAATTGAGACTTTTTGACCAAGGCGGATTTTGGAAATATTTGTTTCCGCTAAATTTGCGACAACTTCATTTGTTGAAGCTAGAGACAAGATTGAAGAAGAAGAAGAAGAAGCTACTTCACTACTGGCAGTTGTAGGTGTCACGAAAGCGCCTGGATCGGCATACTTCTTTGTCACCACACCATCAAAAGGTGCGCGAATGATCGTGTCATTGATTTCGGCTTGGATATTTTGCAGTGAGCCACGAGCAGATGTTACCTGGGCGCGGGCTGCGTCAATATCTTCTTGGCGCGTTCCGGCTTTTACAAGTGCCAGAGCTTGCTGTCTCTGCTTCACGACAGATCGTGCTTGCTCAATATCTTCTGGACGTGACCCAGCTTTTTGCAGAGCCAGTGCTTGCTGTGCTTCATTTACATTAGCTTGGGCGCTATCGCGATTAGAACGGTTTTGATTAAGAGTCTGAAGGGAAATACCGCCTGCATTGTAAAGTTGCTGATTACGAACAAAATCATCTTCTGCTTGGCGAAGGGCGGCTTGAGCGCTTTGCAAGCGTGCCTGTGCTTGAGCAATATCTTGAGAGCGATTGCCGGCTTGTACCTTTTGCAAATTCGCCTCGGCTTCGTCTAATGCTCCCTGTGCTTGAGCAATATCTTGAGGGCGATTACCTGCGATCGCCTTTTGCAGATTCGCCTCGGTTTGTGCCAATTGTCCTTGAGCAGAGGTGAGTTGCCCCCGCAGGTTGGAATCATCCATGTAAGCGACAATCTGTCCTTGTTTGACGAGATCGCCTTCCTTCGCCAGCAGTGTTTTCAAGATGCCGGAATTTTTCGGGCTGAGGTTGATTGACCGCTCAGGTTTCACCGTTCCGTTCGCTGAAACTGTGATTGTTAAACTCTGCCTTTCTACAGGCTTTGTCAGCACCCGACGTTTGGCTTCTTGACGCGGAGCTACCGTTACTTGGTAATAAACGGCGTAGCCAATTCCACCCAAAAGGCAAAGAGCAATTAGCCAAGACAGCCAATTACGTCTCCCCTTTTTTTTCTTTACCTCTGGAACTAAAACTGATGAATCTACGGTTTTTTGTGTATCAATTTTCATATAACTTAGTTTAAAAAGAACGGCTACCGAGCTAGTTATTCACGGCTAATATAGCCTGGTAGCCCTATACCAACAATGATTTTGAGTTTTTAGTGTTTTAAAGGTTTATTTGCAGTACCAATCCACTAGGAAGTCTGAAGTAATCATCACGCACTCTAACTAATCTCCCAGCAGGAACAATTTCTTGATTGGGAAGAAGAATATCCCCATTGGGAAGCCTGAAGTAACCTTGATTACGTAGTCTGACTATGGATCTAGCAGGAATAATTTGCCCATTGGGATATCTGATGTCACCATTACCAAGTCTGACTACTCTGCTATTGAATTGGTTGTCACGGTTCCAATTACCCTGATCTCTACGGTTTCTGACTTCTACAGGATAGGCTCTGCCATCGCGGTTCCAATTATCCCGATCTCTAGGGTTTCTGACTTCTACAGGATAGGATCTGCCGTCACGGTTCCAATTACCCCTGTCTCCAGGGTTTCTGCCTTCTCTATAGTTGCGTCTGCCGTCGCGATCCCAATCTTGATTGTTCTCACCAACAACGTAGACTTTCGTCTGGGCACTTGCAGGGGCAGTCAAGAGAGTAGGAACAACGATCAGAGCAGCAGCTAAGACTATTGATATACGGTTTGCTTTCAACATGGAATTAACTCCTTCATTTCTCTTAGCTAAACTTACTCAAACTTGTAGTTATAACTATCTTTTGAAAAGACTTTCGAGAGTTGTTTTTGTTTTGACATCAAGGTGTTTAATATTTACCTCATCGTATAAATTCATACATAATAATTATTGATCAAAACGTCCAAACCGATGTATGACCAAAGTCACTAGTAATTCCAGACTGATGTATGACCAAAGTCACCAATTTTTTTTAATAGGGAATGGAGAGTGGGTATTGGGTATTGGAAAATTAAGATCCTAATCTCTAACTCTTATAAAACTCTGATTTGATTTGTGAAAACATACTCAGATCGAAAATCCCGTTTTATCAGGGTTTTAAGTGAATTCTAGTAATAAAATTACCATAGCAGTTGGTTGAGCGAAGTCGAAACCAACTGAGTGGTCGAGAGTTGAGCGAACTTGTACTGAGCGACTTGTGCCGAGTCTGTCCTGAGCGAAGTCGTTGGCGCAGCCTCTCCAAGAGTTGTGTCCCTATTAATCCTGCCTTGGTGCAATTCCTTGCCAGACAATATCCACAAGACTCTGGACAAATGATGATACTTCTGTAGCACAATCTCCAGAATTTAATGGTAATTCGGTAGTTGATACACTGACTTGAGACGATATCTGCTCTAAAAAAACGTAGTTCATCAGCGATCCTAGTAAAATATGAGCCACTGTCTGGGGATCAGAAGGGCGAAGCCGATCTTGGTTGATCTCACGCTCTAGGAAAGCAGTCAGTACTTTGACATCTCCTATGGGTCTTGGTTCTTTACCTCCAAGTTCTGGGAGCGCATTACCTCGCGATCGCAACATCATGATCAGAGGCAGCACCTCACGATAGAATTCCATAATCTGGAGACAGACCTTGATGAGATTTTCTTTGAGATTTCCTTTGCCACAAAGAGATTCCAACTCGCTCACCCAGAGGGGTTTTTCTGGAATTCCCATCGCTGCCAAAAATAATTCTTCTTTCGTTGAGAATCGCTTGAAAACAGAAGCTTCAGAAATACCAGCCTGTTGAGCAATTTCTAAGGTTGAAGCACCAAATCCTTGTTGTAGGAAAACTTGACGAGCCGCTTCTAAGATTTGCTGATTGGTGATTCTGGGTGTACGAGCCATAAATAAGTAAGTAGTTACTTATTAATATATTGCTCTTATTATGGGGATGTCAAGAACTAATGAAGTAAGATTTTGCTGCCGTCAAGAGCGGAGATCGTTTAAGCTAGCTGAAAGATTCTTTGATTAGTGGCTTAGAGGCGGTAATGTGCCTAAACATGTTAGTTTGATTTCTTTTCTAATGGTCTGTAGTTTGTGGAGTATGCCAAAAGCCGCTAACGCGCAGGCATTAATACCCCATACATTGCAACTAGATGGGACAAAGTTAGAGAAGCAGGGGTTGAGCTTGGCACAAGAGGCGGCTCAACTCGCTCAGTTTCAACAGATTGAATTAGCTATGCCAAGAGCGCGGCTGGCTAGTCAACTCGCTCCTGGGAATGATAAAGTGTGGTTGCTGTTAGGTGGATTGCAACTGCAAACCAAAGAGTTTGACGGGGCGATCGCTAGCCTGAAAAAAGCACAATCTATCAACCCCAAAAATGGTGATATTTTGTTTGCTTTAGGTTCAGCTAATTTTCAGCAGAAAAATTACCAAGCATCTGTTGTCAATTACCAAGATGGTTTGAAGTTAAAACCCAACGATCCAGAAGGGTTGTTTAATTTGGGTAATGCTTACTATCTACTGGGTCGATTGCCAGATGCGATCGCCCAGTACGATAAAGCCGTCTCTCAAGATAAAAAATTCTGGCCAGCGCTCAACAATATTGGCTTAATCAACTACGAACAGGGTAATATACCCGAAGCGATTAAGCGATGGCAATCTGCTGTAACCCTTGATAAGCAAGCCGCAGAACCTTTATTGGCCTTGGCTGTGGCGCTGTATACTAAAGGCGATGCCTCCGGCGAGCTACGCTTACGGCAACAAGGACTAACCTTGGGAGAAGCTGCACTCCGTATCGATTCGCGCTATGCTAATTTGGATTTCCTCAAAGAAAATCTCTGGGGCGATCGCTTACTGTCTGATACGAAAAAATTCCTAGAATTACCCCGTATTCAAGCAGCTCTACAGCAACGAGAAAACTCATCGTCAGCCCCTGGACAGCAGCCTACTCAATAGGAGTGGGGGGCAGAGGGGCAGAGGGGCCAGGGGAGGCAGGGGAAGCAGGGGGGTGAGAAGAACCAATACCCAATACCCTGCGATGCACTGAGTTTTGACTGTGCTCAACTACCGCTTGTTGTACCACTTGCCTACGGCACGCTACGCGAACGTGGAAGCAAGCTACGCAGAGCGTCTCCAAGAGTTGTGTCCCCATTCCCTCTCCTATCACCACTTGCCTTACAGTACCTTTTCGTAGTACATATATACTATCTAAATACAGGAACTATTCGCCCAAAAACATTGGCGGGCGAGTATTCCTGAAATAAGTCGTTAATTCTCAGTGTTAATCTGTGGGTAAAAGTGCGATGATTTGGTCAACAAACTGTTGATGGTCAACAACTGGCTTAGAAATGTAGCCATCAGCACCGCTTTGCTTGAGAAAGTTCTCGCGATCGCCTTCCATAGCATGTGCTGTCACCAAAATAACAGGTAAGTTCGCTGTTTTTGGATCGGATTTTAACATTTGTGTAATCTTGATTCCATCAACGGACTTACCTTGGTAAACACTTCTGGACAGAGAAACATCCATCAAAATCAGGTCGGCTTCTCCTGATTGGGCAATTTTTATGACTTCTTCGACATTTTCAGTGTGTTTCACACCCAAGCCGCCACGCTTGGACAAAATTTTGGAAAAAACACGAGCATTAATTAGATCGTCTTCGACAATTAAAACAGTTTTCATGAGAATTTTAGTTATAGAGGTGAGGAGATTCAAGAATTCCAGAATTCAAAATTAAGAAATGCAATCATGTAAGTATGATGGCTACTAAGTTTATGTAGATTATACTCGTGTGCATCCTTTTTAATAGTCAATTGCATCCTCATCATCAAGGATGATACTACTGCTTTTTCTTGTGTGACTATCAAAATTTTGTTATGAATCTCATTTCATCCGTTATGCTGTGGTTGCCGCAGTGTTGAGTTCCATCGGCTTTTGTGTAGTTAAATTTCAGGGAAAAAACTCATGGCAAAACAGTTAAACCTTCTCTCAACGGGACAGGTAATTACAACAGCCCTGCATACCGAGATGCAACGGTCTTATCTAGAATATGCCATGAGCGTAATTGTCGGGCGAGCGCTACCAGACGTGCGTGATGGCTTAAAACCAGTGCATCGTCGCATTTTGTATGCAATGCACGAACTCGGTTTGATACCAGATAGACCCTATCGAAAATGTGCTCGTGTAGTGGGTGATGTGTTGGGTAAATACCATCCCCACGGCGATCAATCAGTTTATGATGCCTTAGTAAGGCTGGTACAGGATTTTTCTAGCCGCTATCCCTTGCTGGCAGGACACGGTAACTTTGGCAGTGTCGATAATGACCCTCCAGCAGCGATGCGCTACACAGAAACGCGCCTCGCACCCATCAGTCATGAGGGAATGCTGACAGACATTGGTGAAGAAACTGTGGAATTTATCGGTAACTTCGATAATTCCCAGCAAGAACCAACGGTGCTACCTGCTCAGTTGCCGTTTCTGTTGCTTAATGGCTGTTCTGGTATTGCCGTGGGAATGGCAACGAATGTTCCACCGCACAACTTGGGGGAAGTGGTCGATGGGTTAATTGCCTTAATCGACAACCCAGATTTGCCAGATGAAAAATTATTTGAGTTAATTCCAGGGCCAGACTTTCCCACTGGTGGAGAAATAGTTGGTGAGGCGGGAATTCGGGAAGCGTACACCACAGGTAAAGGTGGAATTTTGCTGCGGGGAGTCGCGACTCTGGAGGAAATTCCAGCCACTAGGGGAAGCAAGCGACGGACGGCAATTATCATTACAGAATTGCCTTATCAAGTGAATAAGGCTGCCTGGATTGAGAAGGTAGCGGACTTAGTAAATCAAGGTCGTTTGCAAGGAATTTCTGATCTTCGGGATGAAAGCGATCGCGAAGGGATGCGGGTGGTAATTGAACTCAAGCGCGATACCAATCCCCAAGAAGTTCTCCAGCATTTATATCACCAAACTGCTTTGCAAATGACTTTTGGGGCGATTCTCCTTGCAATAGTGAATGGACAACCCCGCCAGTTAAGTTTGCGTCAACTTTTGCAGGAGTTTTTGAGTTTCCGAGAAGAGACGCTGAACCGTCGCTACAATTACGAGTTGGGAAAGGCTCAAAGTCGTGTGCATTTGGTGGAAGGTTTACTCAATGCACTATCTAATTTGGATCGGGTAATTGAAATTTTGCGTCAAGCTCCCGATGGAAGTACGGCAAAAATAAACCTTTGTAGCCAACTGGATTTGAGTGAGGTACAAGGAGATGCAATTCTGGCTATGCCCTTGCGCCGCCTCACCAGTTTAGAACAGCAAAATTTGCAGCAGGAATTTGAGCAGCTAAGTGAACAAATTAGATTGTTGGAGCTATTACTGAGCGATCGCCGGGAATTATTGAAGGCGCTGAAAAAAGATTTGCGATCGCTCAAACGCAAGTACAACGATTCCCGACGGACAAAAATTGGACAGGAGCAAAAGTCTAGGGTAGAGGAGCAGAAGTCTAGAGCAGAGGGGCAGAGGAGCAGAGGGGCAGAGGAGGAAGAGGAACTTAAATCTTCTGAACCAGCAGAGGAAGCGGTTTTAGAATTTACCCAACGGGGTTATGTCCGCCGCACCCAGCCATCTGGGAGAAAGTCAAAAGGTGAAAATGGTCTGCACGATAATGACTTCATTATCCAAACTGTGTTGACCGACACCGAGAAAGACTTGCTAATACTAACTGGTGGCGGCAAAGTCTATCCGGTGAAGGTAGGAGAAATTCCCCCAACTACTGGACGTTCTCCACGGGGAAAACCTTTGATTACTATGCTCAGTAGTACTGCTCAAGGTGCTCAAGAAGCTGTGGTCAGCCGCTTTTTGCTGCCGGAAAATCTCGAAACCAGGCAGATGATTCTCTTAACAAAACAAGGACGAATTAAGCGTTTGTCTTTGGGAGAATTTACTAACCTGACTCGGCGCGGAATCACGATTTTGAAGCTCAAAGACGATGATGAATTGTCATTTACCCAGTTCACCACGCCAGGGGAGCATCTGATTTTAGCTAGTTCAGGTGGGCGAGTGTTGCGCTTTGCAGTCAATGATGAACAATTACCGGTCATGGGACGCACAGCGATGGGTTTACAAGCATTTCGGTTATTGAGAAATCAGGAAATGGTTGGCTGTGTCACTGTCGGTAAAGATGATCAACTGCTGTTAGTTACTCAAGAAGGATATGCCAAGCGGATGGCTGCGAGTCAGTTAAGAGCGGCTAATCGCGGCGATTTAGGCACACAGGCGCTAAAATTTGCCAGTAAAACTGACAAATTAGCTGGTATGGTCATAGCGATGCCTTCTCTACGAGACGCTACGCGAACGGCGGGCTACGCCAACGCATCTGGCGAGGTAGCTTTAGTGACGAATAAAGAGCGGGTAGTGCGGATACCTGTGGAAACAGTGCCGCTCTTAGGTAGGGATGTCAAAGGTGAAAGCATCCTCCAACTTAACCGCGATGAAAAAATCATCACCGTGGCGGAAGTGCGAGCTTAATCAGGGTGATATTCAACTTGCGAGAAGCCAACTTGCAGGACTTAGAGGCGCTGATCCAACTGCGTCTCGAACTCCTGCGTGAAGCTGGCGAAATTAAAGGTGACTCTGATACCGCAAACCTAGCCGAAGCAACTCGAAAGTATCTTGGCGAAAAAATGCCGCAGGGTGAGTTTTTAGCTTGGGTCGCTGAAGTTGATAGTCAAATTGTTGCCACTAGCGGCTTGGTATTTTTTCAACGGCCCCCTTACAACAGCAATCTCTCAGGCTTAGGGACTTTCAACTAAAAAAATATCCTATTGCTGTGGAGGCAGGGGGGCAGGGAGCAGGGGGAGAAAGAAAAATCTTATCTGAGTAAATTTGGATAATTTATTTTCTGGAAGTCCCTTAGAAGTATACGTTATGAACGTTTATACAATTCCGATGTGACGAGGCCAGGGAATTGCTACAGCACTCTTAAAGGAAATTATCAGTTTTGTCAGAGCAACTGAGGCAAAACGCCTCTGGCTTCACGCCACTGAGGATGGTAAACGTATCTATGAGAAGCTTAGTTTTGTCTCAACTTCAAAAGAAATGGAAATTATCTGGTACTAACCTAAGTTTTTTGACTCCAAATATCTCCATAAATTATCAATAATTTTTAATTTAAAAATAACAAACTCTATATAAAATCAAGCAATGCAAATTATTATTTGCAAATTAATATCAATAAGCTATATTGTTTATGATAGTAAAAGTCAACCCAACATTTCTTCTGCCTCAGTAAATCTAACTGAAGGCTGATGTTTTAATCTGTATAAATAGCTATCTCTATTTATGTCAAGGTATAGAAACAAAACTATAAAAAATGTTGCCTTTATAAAAATATTTGTTATATTAATTTACATAAGGCAATAAAGCTTAAAAATTAAGTTTGGAGTCCCAACCATGACAAATGCAACCACAACAAAAGTTACTACTCCTGTAATTGAAGATCGCAACGCTTGGCGTTGGGGCTTTACCCCACAAGCTGAAATTTGGAACGGTCGCTTGGCAATGATTGGTTTTTCAGCAGCCATTTTGGTTGAGGTTTTTTCTGGTCAAGGCTTCCTACATTTTTGGGGCATCCTATAAGTTTTAATATCTAAGATGACCTATAAATAAAAAAACCTGGAGTGCTAATTCACTACCAGGCTTTTTATTGTTTTGTCATTAGTCAGTTGTCATTTGTTCTTTGTTTATTTACTAATAACCAATGACTAATGACTAATTTACCGAATATATTCCTTGAGAACGCTGTTGCGATTTGGATGGCGTAACTTGCGGAGTGCTTTTGCCTCAATTTGACGAATCCGTTCGCGGGTAACGTTGAAAATCTGTCCGATTTCCTCAAGGGTTTTCATCCGACCATCATCCAAGCCGTAACGCAGTCTGAGAACATCCCGTTCACGAGGGCTGAGACTATCGAGGACTTTTTCGAGGTCTTCACGCAGAAGATTTTTGGAAACTTGGTCTTCTGGTGTCTCACCATCGGATTCAATAAAATCGCCCAATCGAGAATCTTCTTCTTTACCAATTGGCGTTTCTAGTGAAATAGGTAACTGGGCGGATTTAGCAATAAACCGCAACTTCTCAATGGTCATTTCCATGCGAGTAGCGATTTCTTCTTCAGTGGGTTTGCGACCCATTTCTTGAGATAGTAACTTGGTAGTTTTCTTAATCCGAGAAATGGTTTCGTAAAGGTGAACTGGAAGACGAATTGTGCGGGATTGATTTGCGATCGCACGGGTGATTGCTTGACGAATCCACCATGTAGCGTATGTAGAAAACTTATAACCTTTTTCGTGGTCAAACTTTTCAGCGGCACGAATCAAACCGAGACTGCCTTCCTGAATTAAGTCCTGGAACGACAAACCACGATTCATGTATTTCTTAGCAATTGAAACTACAAGACGGAGGTTAGATTGCACCATCTTGTCTTTCGCCCGACGACCAACATGGAGGCGATAACGAAAGGCTGGTAGTGGCAGTTGTACTGCTTCTGCCCATTCGCTATCTCGAGGATCGCGATCTAATTGCTCACAGAGTCTTTCACGTACTCTCTCTAATTCCAGCAAATCGGCTATTTTCCGCGCCAATTCAATTTCTTCGTCTGCCCGCAACAGACGAATTCTACCAATTTCTTGCAAGTAAAGCCGAATTGAATCTTCGGTATAGTGCTTTTTCTTGCTTTGTGTCCGACGACGCGATTTAGCGGCTTTTCCAGACTTTGCGTCGTCCTCATCAGACTGAGGCTCTAAAAATTCCTCGTCACCTTCATCGATGATCAGCAAGTCCTCTTCATCGTCTATTAAGAGTTCTTCTAACTCGAGCTCAGGCTGATTCATTATTTCTAGGTCAGGCTGATATATGCTTTCGAGTACGTTGTTAGCCTGGTTCATGCCGCGTTCCTCATGCTCCTTGCAGAATCAATTACTCAAGATGTGTTTACTGCTCTTTTAAACGAGCTAGTTGTCAACCGAAAATAAAATTTTTGGCAGATTTGCCAGAGATATTTTCGGACGTTTTATACCTCCGAACGGAGGTTTTTTTACTTTAGTTTAAGCAATTACTAAAGGTGACTTGCTCACTTTAGTAAATGTTATATGTGTTGCTATCACATATTGCTTTCAACTAACTGGTCAAAAAAAAGACTCACCTTTATCAAAAAATTTGCCACTCTATAAAAATGAATTCAGACTGTTGGCAGATTTTCCTATAAAGACTCTTCCGATTGTAGCCTGTTTCACAGAAATTGCACTCTTTTTGTGTATTAATCAGGAACTCATTAAGCAACTGTTAGCTACTTTCACCAAAAAGACATTAAAAACGGGAGTTCTACCCTGAAATTTTTTCTCTACTTTTCGGAATAGCAGTGACGCTCTTATTACATTACGAAGTAAGTACGCTTGCTTTTGCCGAATTTCATGTATTTTACACAACATTAGTTACTTACAAAGAGTGCACTTTATGTTAACTCAGAGGATTCGTCTTAATCTAGCCATTTTTACATTTCCTTCATAAATTACGCATTCCTTAGACTAAAGCGGGTCTTGACCTTGGGTAAATACAACAAGGGTGGTGCTTACCTTAAAGCAGTTAAACTTCTGCGTACTCATTACCTTAACTGAGGAGTTGAGGCTGTGGCAGAATCGACCTGATCGGAGATCAATTTAGGTTTAACTAATTCGGTCTTATTCACACGTTAGCGCAATGTGGCGATTTCAGCCCTATGAAACTTGACAAACTCTTCTTATTGTATCCAAGGATATTTTAATCAATTCAAAAATGATTTGTCTTGCGAACTCGCCAATATAGTCCTAATCTTCAGCAAAAGTACATTAGATATATACGATACAATAGCGATCGCCACGACACTACATGAAGATATTAACAAGTTTTCAGCCAGATGGTGTGTGCTGCCAACAGCCATTACCTGGAACACAGAGAAACCAGAATCTTGGCTGATAATTTAGTTACAAAGCTTTTTTGCGTAAAGTAATTGTAAATTACAATACTTTTGTTTCGGTAATTTTCTGTCATCTTATGATGATAAATCCTCAAAATACTTATTAATTGCTGTTTGATAGATGATATTCAGTTGTTTTCTTAAAGCATAACAAATGTGTTTCTAGCTGGTGGGCGAAATTAATCAGCGAGTCAGAGCAAAGAGTATTATCTGGACTAAGTTTCCAATAAAGTTGGTAGTGTTGCTAACACTCGAATATTTCTGGTCTGGAAAATATTGACAATAAGCAAATTATATGGTTTTTGCTAACTGATAAATTTAGAATTTTTGTAGTTATTGTAGTGCTGACTGCCTACTTGTGTGACAAGTCAAGCTAAATTTTTTTTAATTGATTGTTAGCGTCTAGTTCAAATTTAGGGTGGCTTTTAAACCTACCCCTAGTACTCGACAAACCCAAAAATGAACGGTGAAGGCAAGCAGGGGAAGAAAAGAACTTGATTTTCTTACCATAAACCCCGCAAAGTTTCTTTGGTGGACTACTAGCGAAAAGTGGAAACTATGAGCTTTGTCAAACTACCGTGGTGTTGGAGTGGTGTTGAGACTTGTAGGAAAATTAGGTGGTAGAAGTACCTGGTCGACTATATGAACAATGCCGTTGCTAGCTGGGATATCTGGCTGAGTCACTTTAGCATTATTGACTGTGATTGAGTTGCTGGCACGATCAACCGTGATTTTAACGGGACTACCCTCAACTGTTTTAACTTGTCCAGATGTCAATTGCTGGGAGGTAATTCCCCCAGGTATAGCGTGGTAAGCCAGAAGCCTGACTAATTGTTGTTTGTTTGCTGGCTGTAAGAGTTGGTCTAGAGTAGCTTTTGGTAAAGCAGAGAAAGCGGCGTCAGTAGGTGCAAATACTGTGTAAGGTCCTGGTGCAGTCAATTGTTCAGTTAAACCTGCGGCTTGCACTGCTCGGATAAGAGTTTTAAACTGTCCTTGACTAGCTGCTGACTTTGCCAGTTCTGCTAAATTTTCGGTAGCAATGGTGCTATTAGGGGTTGGCGTAACGGGAGGAACAGTTGTTATGGGGGTTTGGGCAACGGGAGGGACAGTTGCGGTGGGAGTTTCTGTGACAGGTTGAGCGCAGGCAGACAGAGCAACCAAGCTACTTATGCCAATAATATTGAACAATGCTTTTCCTACTATGCTTTTGCCCAGTTTCATAGCTTTGTGTGGAATCCAGTTAAATGGAGTTATTGACAATAATTAATGAATTTATGGATATAGTCACTCATCTAACGACAGAGTTTGTAGGATGAAAAATATTGATACCAAAGATTGATAAATTTTCTAGTTTATCATCAGCCAAAAGAGGTACTTTTTACAATTTTGATAGAAAGTCTTTACCCAAAGTCTGTTCCAGGAATTCACGCAATACTTCAAAGCCAAAGATCCCCGATTTCTCAAGGAAATCGGGGATCTTGTTTTTAAAGAATGATTTAGGACTGGTGATATTAGATATCTAGATCGGTGAAGTTGAGTTTAGAACCATAGGTTTCGATGAATTCTCGTCTGGGTGCGACCCGATCGCCCATTAAAATTGTAAAGATACGATCAGCTTCGGCAGCGTCCTCAATTTCGACTTGCTTCATTTTGCGGGTTTCTGGGTTCATTGTGGTGTCCCAGAGTTGTTGTGGCATCATTTCACCCAAACCTTTGAAGCGTTGGATGGTATAGTTGGCGTTAGCAGGGAATTTGGCGATCGCTTGATTTTTTTCGCGATCGCTATAGCAGTATTCATGATTACGTCCCCGTTCTACTTTAAACAGTGGGGGACAAGCAATATAAATAAAGCCCTGTTCGATGAGTGCTCGCTGATATCGATAGAAGAATGTTAACAACAAAGTCCGGATGTGCGCTCCATCTACGTCAGCGTCCGTCATAATAACTATGCGGTGATAACGTAGTTGGGTGGAATCGAATTCATCACCTTTGACACCTAAACCAAGTGCTGTAATTAACGCTTGAACTTCGTTATTTTTATAGATTTTGGCGTCGTCGGTTTTTTCAATGTTAAGAATTTTACCACGTAGAGGCAAGATAGCTTGAGTGCGGCGATCGCGTCCTTGTTTTGCACTCCCACCGGCTGAGTCCCCTTCCACGATGAATATCTCAGATTCGCTAGGATCGCGAGAACTACAATCTGCCAATTTACCAGGTAATGGCGAAGATTCTAGTACGGATTTGCGCCGAACTAATTCTCGTGCATGACGCGCTGCTTCTGCGGCTTTGAAAGCTTGGATAGCTTTATCTAAAATTGAGTCTGCTATAGCAGGATGAAATTCTAGGTATTCGGTGAGGACTTCTCCTACCAAAGAATCAACAATTCCCCGAACTTCGGTGTTACCGAGTTTGGTTTTGGTTTGTCCTTCAAATTCTGGGTCGGGGACTTTAACGGAAATTACCGCAGTCAAACCTTCTCGGACGTGTTCGCCACTGAGGTTAGGTTCATTCTCTTTAATTTTATTGCGCTTGCGGGCGATCGCATTTAATGTCCGAGTCAGAACCGCCTTCAAGCCTTCTAAGTGCGTACCACCATCTACGGTACGAATATTGTTAGCAAAACCCAGCACATTATCCGTGTAAGCATCAGTACACCATTGTAAGGAAACTTCCACTTGTACATTGTTTCGTTCCCCCTGCACATAGATAATTTCTTCATGCAGTGGTTGCTTCTCACGGTTCATGTAAGCAATGTACTCTTTGATCCCACCCTTGTACTCGTAGGTTTCTATCTTGGGTGTATCGCTTTTTAGTAGTTCTAAACGGTGGTCAGTAAAGGTAATTTTGACACCTGCATTCAGATACGCTAATTCCCGTAGGCGACCTGATAAAGTAATGTAATCAAACTCAATGCTAGTAGTGAATATTTGGGTATCTGGCTTAAAAGTAACAGAAGTTC
The DNA here is from genome assembly GCF_034531305.2 of Nostoc sp. ChiQUE02. NCBI lineage: Bacteria > Bacillati > Cyanobacteriota > Cyanophyceae > Nostocales > Nostocaceae > Nostoc > Nostoc sp. ChiQUE02. The sequence continues at coordinate 264,234 of NZ_JAVRBN020000006.1, read as the reverse complement.
CAGTTCTAGCTTCTTTGTAAGGCTTGACTTGCAGATCGCTAACTGGGACACCACGTTCATAGCGCTGAAGATGAACCTTTTTATCTCGCCAAACCGTAACTTCTACAACCTCAGATAGGGCATTAACAACAGAAATACCAACCCCGTGCAATCCTCCAGAAACTTTGTAACCACCACCGCCAAACTTACCACCAGCGTGCAGTACCGTCATTACGGTTTCCAAAGCCGATTTCCCGGTACGCGAGTGAGTATCGACGGGAATACCGCGACCATCATCTGTTACAGTCACGGAACCATCAGCGTTGATATCCACTTCTATATGAGTGCAATGACCCGCCAAAGCCTCATCGATTGAATTGTCCACCACCTCGTAAACTAAATGGTGGAGTCCTCGTGGCCCAGTGGTACCGATGTACATTCCTGGTCTTTTGCGGACGGCTTCCAGACCTTCCAGAACTTGAATCTGATCGGCACTGTAACTGCTCGTCATGTAAACTCTCCTGATGCGTGGGGTTAAAATCGCCTAAAGGCAAATAAAAGTAAAAACACTCCAAAATTGTAACACAAAAGCCTTGCTGGCGTCTGTAGGGCATTTTCAAGAGAAGTTTATACTGGGGTTGCAGTACCGTAGAAGAGGGGCAAGGAGAGTAGAGGGAGCAGAGGAGGCAGGGGAGGCAGGGGAGGCAGGGGAAGAATTTCTAAATTTTGACAAATGACAAATGATAAATGACCAATGACCAATGACTAAATTGATTGTAATTTGTGGGGCGACGGCAACAGGGAAGTCGGGTTTGGCTTTGGCTTTGGCAATGCGGTTGGGTTCTGTAATTCTTAGTGCTGATTCTCGTCAAGTTTATCGTGAGTTTGATATTGGGACAGCGAAACCAACTGTAGCTGAACAAAAATTGGTGCCGCACTATCTAATAGATATCTGCGATCCAACAGACATGATGACAGTAGCAGACTATCAGGAGCAAACACAAGCCTTAATTGCTTCTGTTGATGTTACACCACTGTTGCTAGTTGGTGGCACTGGTTTATATATCCGTTCTATTGTCCAAGGGATGAAAATTCCGAAAGTTGCACCACAACCAGAATTGCGATCGCAGCTTGAGTCTCTCGGTCAGCCACAGCTCTACGCAATTTTACAACAAGTTGATCCAGTTGCCGCACAAAAGATTCATGCCAATGATTCAGTGCGGACTTTACGAGCATTAGAGGTATTTTACGTCACTGGATATCCAATTTCACAACAGCAAGGCGAGAATCCACCAAATTATCCGATTTTGCAAATTGGTTTAGATTGCGATGTTGAAAAGTTAGGTGCTCGGATTAAACAGCGTACTGAACAAATGATAGCAAATGGTTTGGTCATGGAGGTGGAGTATCTTTGTCAAAAATATGGCGCTGACTTGTCTTTGTTGAACACTTTGGGGTATCAAGAAATTAAACAATATTTAGCAGGGGATATTTCCTTAGATGAGGCGAAAGAATTAACAATTTTGCATACCCGACAATTTGCCAAGCGACAACGCACTTGGTTTCGAGCGTATCCACAAATTGAATGGTTTAATGCCGATGATCCTGATTTATTAGAGAAGGTTTGGCATCGGATAAATGAGTTTATAAGTTGCACAAGTTAATGATATTTTCTTACTCACACAAAGACGCAAAGTTTTTTTGCGTCTTTACAGCAAGTATCCTATAGAGTGTCGGGATCTACGCCCATAGCACGCAGCCTTTCTGTTAGCAATTGGGTGCGTTGTTCTGCTTGTTCGGCGCGTTGTCGTTCCTGTTCGGCACGTTGTCGTTCCTGTTCGGCGCGTTCATCTCCAGTCGATAAAACATTACCATCTTGGTAGCACCAGCGTAACCAAGTATCTTTTCTATCTTCAAATTTACCTTCCCACAAAGTTACGCCTAAACCAACTTGTTCTAACCAATTTTCTGAAATTTCAAAGTAGCGCCTTCCTCTAAGTTCATAAACGCGTAGTAGTTTTTCTCCTAATTGCTGATTCTGGTCATATACGATGTAGTAACTAGCCCGCATTTGTTCATAAATTTTCAGCTTTTTGCCAAGTTCATCACCTTCTTTATTAGACACAATTTCGAGGACAACTTCTGGAGGTTTGCCAAAACGCCAAACCATATAACAAGGATTTTGTTTTTTGTTTTTCCCAGCAATTTTGAGAACCAATAGTTTCGTAAGAGTATGGTTTTTTTGTAAATATATTCACTATATTATCGTGAGTGACAGGATAAATTGTACTTGAGTTCCCCTTAATTTCTCGGAGACACTCAAGTTTATGCTTCTTACTGCTGAATCAGTACACCATAAGCTGGGTTTGGCTGAGAGCCTTATCAAAGTTTGTCTGAAGAGGATAAGCTAGCAATTAACATGATGTTAAGTTTTATTAACGTTTAACCCAACCTGTGTACGAGAAGTGTGATACCCAGAAAGAGTTAAACTTCGTTCATCATCCCTGCTTTAATCTAATCAGGCGATCGCATTTAACTCTACATCAAATGCGTAGACGCATTAGCGAAGTGGTAGCGACGAAGGAGCGTCAGCGGCTTGTCGTCAGACATCGCCTTTTACTCACTTTTGACTGCTATTCTTGCAACAATAGTAATTACAGCTATACTAACCAGCCTGCAATATCTACCTTGAACTTTAAAAAACTATGCTTACGCAAGATAAAAAACAACGCAACTGGAAACCCATTATCAAAGCATTCGAGGCTGTCCTTGGAAAAAATGGTGTGGTGCAACGCCGCGAAGAACTCATTACCTATGAATGCGATGGTTTAACCGGTTATCGCCAACGTCCATCTGTGGTGGTATTACCCAGAACTACAGAACAAGTTGCGGAAATTGTGAAGATATGTAACCAATACTCTATCCCCTTCATAGCACGCGGTTCAGGCACTGGTCTATCTGGCGGCGCTTTACCAGTAGAAGATTCTGTTTTAATTGTCACTTCATTAATGCGGCAAATCCTTAACATTGATTTGGAAAATCAGCGGACAGTTGTACAACCAGGAGTGATTAATAGTTGGGTAACACAAGCTGTTAGTGGTGCTGGTTTTTACTACGCTCCTGACCCTTCCAGTCAAATTATCTGCTCTATTGGGGGCAACATTGCTGAAAATTCTGGTGGTGTACATTGTCTCAAATACGGTGTTACTACTAACCACGTTTTAGGATTAAAAATTGTCACGCCAGAAGGGGAAATTATCGATTTAGGTGGACAAATTCCAGAAATGCCTGGCTATGATTTAACAGGTGTGTTTGTCGGTTCTGAAGGCACTTTAGGAATTGCCACAGAAATTACTTTGCGAATTCTCAAAAGTGCAGAATCAATTTGTGTGCTGTTGGCAGATTTTACTAGCATTGAAGCTGCTGGAGCAACTGTTTCTGACATCATCAGCGCCGGAATTATTCCTGGTGGTATGGAAATGATGGATAACTTCAGCATCAATGCAGTTGAAGATGTTGTAGCAACTAATTGTTATCCTCGTGATGCTACTGCTATTTTACTAATAGAAATTGACGGTTTAGAAGTTGAAGTTGCAGGTAATAAGCAGCGAGTTACCGAAATTTGTAAAAAGAATGGTGCTCGTAATGTCACTTCTGCTACTGATCCAGAAACTAGATTGAAATTATGGAAAGGGCGCAAAGCCGCTTTTGCTGCGGCTGGGCATTTAAGTCCAGATTATTATGTACAAGATGGTGTAATTCCCCGGACTCAGTTGCCTTATGTTTTGCACGAGATTGAAACATTAAGTAAACAATATGGTTATCGGGTTGCTAATGTATTTCATGCTGGCGATGGCAATCTTCATCCGCTAATTCTTTATGATAATTCTGTGTCTGGAGCATTAGAGCAAGTAGAAGAAATGGGTGGAAAAATTCTCAAACTTTGTGTTCAAGTCGGTGGTAGTATTTCTGGCGAACATGGCATCGGTGCAGAGAAAAGGTGCTATATGCCACAGATGTTTAGCCAAGTTGATTTAGAAACTATGCAATGGGTGCGGCAAGTTTTTAATCCTAAAGGGTTAGCAAATCCTGAAAAGATATTCCCCACACCACGGACTTGTGGTGAAGCAGCAAATGCATCGGCACTCAAGCAATTTGAAGGTGTAGAAAGGTTTTAATAGTTAAGAGTTTCCTCTAGTTTTCTGCTCTGCCAGGGAATGCATTTATAGGAGGCTCTGCCTCAAGTTAGTATAAAAGGCAGAGCCTCAATGAGGGTCATTCCCAGCCTGAGACTGGGAACGAGAGTTTGAGGGGTGCGCCTAATATAGGGAAACCATGCATATCATGATTTCTTGTATTTCACAGAATTAAAAATAGTGAGAATTTTCCACTAAGGGATATTTATTAATTTACACCTTGGCATCAAATCATGATTTTTTTATATAATCCGGAGGATTACAACTTTATTTTGTAGTTATATATATTCCGATCGCACTAGGTCAAGCTTACAAATGAATCGGGTTGCTCGCCGTTGTGTTTCTTACTTGCTGTGTTTGGGATTAGTAGTCACTTTAACAGTTTTTTTACCATCATTACTGCCAGTTTATTCCCAAAAAACAAGTCCTTTAACTACAGAAGTTCGCGGCGTTTGGCTCACTAATGTTGCTAGTGGTGTACTATTTGTCCCTTGGGGTATTAACCGTGCTCTAAATCAATTATCGGCTCTCAACTTTAATACTATTTATCCTGTAGTTTGGAACCGAGGACATACTTTTTATAAGAGTGCTGTAGCTAAAATGACTACAGGCTCGGAAACTCAACCTTTGCTTAACTTCATGCATGGTGGACAGGATGTTTTAGCAAAGATAGTAACACTTGCTAAAAATAAAGATTTGAGAGTCATTCCCTGGTTTGAATACGGGTTTATGACGCCGCACTATTCACAATTAGCAAGGCGTTATCCTGACTGGTTGACAATTGGGCAAGAAGGTATAAAGTCTACTCAAGATGCCCCACCAGAAGAAATCGACAATATTTTAGTAACTAAGGTGGCTTGGTTAAATCCTTTACATCCGCAAGTGCAAGAGTTTATCCAGGAGCTAATTTTAGAAGTAGTCAGAGATTATGATGTGGATGGTATTCAGCTTGACGACCATTTTGGGATGCCTGTACAGTTTGGCTACGATCGCTTCACTATTGAACTCTACCAACAAGAGCATCAAGGCAAAAGTCCCCCAACCGATCCTTTTAACTCAGAATGGATGCGTTGGCGGGCAGACAAAATTACTGATTTTATGGCAGAAATCTATCAAGCTGTCAAGGCGGTTAAACCCAAAGTTAGAATATCTTTGTCTCCTAACTATCAAGCTTTTGCCTACAAATACTATTTGCAAGACTGGGAAAATTGGGTAAAAAAAGGTTTAGTTAATGAGTTAATTTTGCAGGTGTATCGAAATGACAAAAAGTCTTTTATCACTCAACTAGAACAACCATCTATAAAATTGGCTCAAAGTCTAATTCCTGTAGGTATTGGTATATCAACGGGAACGGTGCGTAATCCTGTAAAAATGGCACAAATTAGAGAACAAGTTCAGGTTGTGCGCGATCGCAATTTTGATGGGATCTCCTTTTTCTACTGGGAGAGTCTGTGGGGTTACATTGTACCGGAATCACCTCAACAGCGACGCAAAGCTTTTTTTGAGATGTTTAATGCTAGAACTGTCAGACTATTACAACCAAAGAAACTTTGATGCCATTCGCGCCTGAAAATACTAGATTTGGCTTTACATTGCTGTGGACTTTAGCTACTTTCGGCGGTTTTTTATTAAGTTTACTCTTAATTGAAGTCGGCGAAAAGCCAGATATTGGGGTAGTAGAGGCCGCTATCGGCGGATTTGCGATCGCACTTCCTCAAGGTTGTCTTCTCAAACAACCTGTATTTTGTATCAGGTGGATTTTGTCAAGTCTTTTGGGTTGGAGTATTATCACCGCGATCGGTATTGGTGCCGTGGGTTGGATTGTACCTAGCACTGAGATTCTTCCCCTGAGAATTTTGTCTGGGGCGGTTTATGGTGCGCTTGGCGGCTTGGGAATTGGATTAGCACAATGGTTAGCAATTCCCCAGCCTGTAGCGTGGCGCTGGATATTTGTCTCTGGGGCAAGTTGGGCTATTGCTGTCCCCGTCGGTTCTGCTGTGGGGATGATCTGGCGGCGCTTAACGCAGTTGTTTTTAGGCGAAGTCATGGGATTAGCCATCACTTGGCTGCTGGTTGGTATCCTCACAGGAATGAATGCTCACAAATTGCGCTCGTAATTTTCCACTCCCATTATTAAGAATAATAAATTTAATTGATTTATACTGAAGTTTACACTTAGATATATGCAACAATCTTAAAAAACTGTTAAAAATCTAAATTTCAGTAAGTTTGCCCTAACCTGCAAATGTATTTTCGCCTTCACAAAGCAGGATTTGTTAAGCTGACTCCTACTTAGCTTTCCTAGATTTCTGATCAGAAGTAGAGAAAGATCCAAATTTCGATGAGCAACGGCTGACAATACTTTGCTATAGGCGCTAAAGTGCATCTACTACAAGCTTAACTACAAGAGAGCGCCTAGAAGAGTCAGTAATACCAGACAGGGACTCTCGCATGAATATAAATCCAGCAGAATCAACTATAGAGTTGACAAAATTATCACCACCTCAGATTCTCTTCGGCACAGAAGTAGATGATAAAAGTAGTAGCGAGCAGTTTCTACTGAGCATGTACGATTCTGTGCAGGCATCAATATTTGTAGTTGATGTTCTGGAGGATGGAGATTTTCGATATGTGGCACTTAATCCCACTCATGAGCGGTGGATAGGCATTCGCTCAGATGATCTCCGGGGCAAAAAACCAGAGGATATTCTCTCCCCCATCGATGCTGCCAAGGTGCGTCAACATTATGCTGACTGTGTGCACTTCGGCACAACTATTTCTTACGAACAATGTTTGCAATTCCAGGGAGTTCCCACTTGGTGGAGTACGACTCTCACTCCAGTAAAGGATGCTGGCTCCAGGATTTATCGACTGATTGGTACTAGTAGCAATATCACTCCTGTGAAGCAAGCAGAACAAGCGATCAGATTCCAGGCTGAACGGGAGCAACTGTTAGAAGCGATCGCTGGACGGATTCACCAATCTGTAGAATTTGAGACAATTCTGCATCAGACAACAATTGAACTGCGGCAGTTTCTGAATTGCGATCGCGTCCTAATTTATCGCTTCGAGGCTGATGGGAGTGGAGTAATTATTGCCGAATCAACTGTAGCTGCTGGCGATCCACTTTTGGGAAAAAACATCACCGATCCCTGTTTCAGTGGGAAACATCGAGAACACTACGGCCGAGGTTGCATTCAAGTTGTCGAAGATATTTATGCAGCCGGGTTGCATCCTTGCCATATAGATTTTCTTGCATCTTTGCAGATAAGAGCCAATCTAGTCGTGCCGATTTTCAAAGAGCAAGATATGTGGGGACTGTTGATTGCCCAGCATTGCCACCAATCGCGTCAATGGCAACAAACAGAAACGGACTTACTCAAACAGTTGGCAACTCAAATCGGCATTGCTGCTGGGCAGACAGAACTTCGTCAGCAGATCAAGGATCTCAAAGAAAAGTTAGAGTTGCAGAAGCAGAAGCACAAAAATCAGTTGCAGCAGGTGCGAAACTTTGAAGCCTTGGTGCGACGCATGACAGAACAAATCCGCGACAGTCTGGATGAAACTCAGGTGTTGCAGACACTCACCCAGGAATTAGCAGAGTTACTGAACCTCGATCGTTGCCAAATTGAACTCTATAGCACCTGCCAAACCCTGGTAACTATTACCTACGAGTACACCACTAACTTACCGCAGTGTCAGGGATTGACCAGAAAGATCGCAGACCGTCTTGAAGTTTATCAGCCGCTGTTGCAAAAACAACCATTGCAATTTTTGGAAATTGTGCCGGGATGGCAACCAAAGTTGTTGGTTATGTCCCAGATGGCTTGTCCAATTTTTGATACTCAAGGGATTTTGGGAAACATTTGGTTGACAAGACCGACACAAGAGGCCTTTGATGAATTTGAAATTGAGCTAGTGCAGCAAGTAGCAAATGAATGTGCGATCGCCATTCGTCAAGCCCAGCTTTACAAACAAAATCAGGCACAGGTAAAAGAACTAGAAAAATGCGATCGGCTAAAAAACCAATTTCTCAGAACTCTGTCCCAGGAACTGCGGACTCCAATAACTAGCATCAGCCTTGCAGTCCAAACCCTCGAAAGTGTCCTCACACCAGCAGAAATATCAGATATAGAAATAGTTCCGCAACTCTTGCAGATTCTGCATAACGAGTGTGGGCGAGAAAGCAAGTTAATTAACGATCTACTCACACTCACATATCTCGAAGCCGAACCCGAACCCCCAACTTTGATTGCCATTGACTTTCAAAGCTGGCTTCATCCCATTATTGAGTCTTTTCGAGACCTCACCAACTGCCAGCGACAGCAGTTAAACCTGAGTGTTGATCATGCGCTGCCGCCTTTGGAGACAGATATCACCGATTTGGAGCGGATTGTCACCGAACTGCTCAATCATGCCTGCAAATACACCCCAGCAGGTGAATCTATTACAGTTTATGCTCACCTGATAGGGGATGCAGTAGAGCTTAATATTACCAATTCGGGAATAGAGCTTACCAGCAATGAACTGTCACGGATTTTTGAGCCTTTCTATCACCTTTCCAAACACGATCCTTGGAAACATAGCGGCACTGGACTGGAATTGGCATTAGTGCAAAAAATGGTCAGACATTTAGGCGGCTCAATTTATGTACAGAGTGCAGCAGGTCAAACTACCTTCACCGTCAAATTCCCCTTTTAATTCGTTTTTTGGGCGCGGTACTAGCTAAATTGTCAGAAGTTGTGCTATGATTGTTTTTCGTGTGGGTGACTAGCTCAACGGTAGAGCAGTAGACTCTTAATCTATTGGTTGCGGGTTCAAATCCCTCGTCACCCACTACTTCCAGCCCTTCAGAAAACCCCTTGACTAATTCTTGACTAAATTGAGTTTGCGGCAACCTCTCAAAGCCTCATCACTCAAGGATAAACGCCAGTAAAGCTTTGACTAATTTAAATAAAAACGCCTATCGCCCAGTGGAATGTCTAGCGTGTCCACTGGGCGCTTAAAATAAGGCTTTTAGCGACAATGAGACGAAAAGGGAATTTTGAGCAATGAATGACAAGTTAAAAGCAGCATCAGAAATATTAGAAATGTTGGGCTATGCTGCTCCACATTCTGAAGAAGATTGTGAAAAGATAATTAACTTTAGGGAAGAATATTTTTGCAAAAACGAAATTTCATCGATTGAGTCAGCAAAAGTTCGGGCTGAACACGGGACGCTTGGCTTGTTTGCAGGGCTTCAGAAAATTGCAAACGAATTAAAAGCTAAAGCCAAGTAACGAAATGGAGATTATGTGCCCTGACAGGGGCGGAAGGCAAGCCTTTGCATTTATCAGGGCAATCTCATTATACGAAATGGAAATATTTCGTCTTACTTGCGTTTCTTTCTCTTAGGATTGGTCAAATCTAAATTTAAAAAATCTTTCATATCTTCTGGGAGCGCTTGCATAATAAAGTAAATTCCAAAGCCGACAATCGCAATTACTATTACTGGTAAAAAAACCTGAAAAATTAAAGTTACAGTTGAAGCATCCATAGGAGTGATTTAGTCGTTCACTCTAAAGTGCGAAAATTCCCTTGATTAAGCATCAGGGAATTTTCGTAAATTACTAGAGTGAATCCCCAGTAAGTTATTCTTCAGGTTGGGTATTCTCTTCGTATTCGCGCATCTTAAAGTCAGTGTTTTTTTGCATGTAACGCTGAATATCGCGAGTATAAAACAGAAGCCGTTTAAACTTGTGGTTGATTTTCTGGTCTAATTGCCCCATAACCATCTGTACGACATCCTTTCGATTGACGTACTCTTGGAGATGCAAATCAAGTCTTTTATCCAAGTCTCTAATTTGTTCCGCGTTGCTGGCATAACCTTTTAAGGCTTCTTCAATCTGAGTAATTGAAGAAGAAATCCGATTCATTTTACTAATGACATTAATAGCAACGCCTGCCAGCATACAAGCACTAACAAGAATACCCAAAAATATACCTGTAGTCTCAAGAGTAATTACTATGCCTGGGGAGCCGTTAGGCGAGTTAATAACACCTATGCTTAATTGATTGGTTTTCATTTACTGAAAAGATTCTAATTTTAAGCTCCACTGAGCAAAATTTTGATTAGGTGTAAAAGGTAAATATCTAGATGCTCTAATAACTGCCGCAGTTCTAATTAAATACCCTTGATTTTTTAAATCTACCGGGACACTGAACTGATAAATAGTTACAACATCACGTACCCGAATATAGTAATTAGGTGAAGCGCTATTGTCTGCATAGAAAAATCGCAGATACGCGGCGCTTTTAAACTTCCATTTTTCCCAATCATCAAGGTTTTGAATAGAAGTTGTGATCCGAAAAGTATCTGCTATAACGTCATTTGGGAACAACTGCCAACTATTGCTAACAGTTAATTCCCCATTCAAGTACCAATTAGCCACGAGAGACAACGCGAAGAGAAAAACCAACACTTTGAATAGTGCCACTACCGCCGCCAGTAATACTGTAAGGATCTCCCTTAAGAGCATCCAAAATCGTAGTTAGCTTTGCGCTAGTACATAGCAACTTTAACCGACTGGGTTTCCCAGCCGAAGTTTTAGTGATAGCAGTTACTCTTCGCAGTATTCCTTTTCTCAAAAGGTTCTTCACTGGATAATCTGGTAAATCTTGATCAGCGTCTCCAGCAGCTGCGATTCCCGTTTCTGTAGCGATTGACCCATCATACAAACCAGCCGGGGCACGAAAAGCATATTTAGCTGTGCCAACAGTTGCAACGAATTTATCTAACTTAGCCATTTTATCCTCTAGAAATTTGTCTCATACGTTGATTAAGTGCTTTGATCTGGCCAGAAGATCCATTAGTAATAGAGAAACTTTTTCCTAATGCAGTGCTTAAGATGTTGGGAAAAACTAACCTATTACAAAGTAAGTCGAGTGAACGCCTTTTCCCAGTTATCAAAACGGTGGCATTAATCCGAATTAATACACCTGAGTGCAAAAGATTTTTTACTAGAACTTCTGGCTGATCCAATTCATTGTCTGCCGCTGGATAAATACCAGTAACACCGCTACCGATGCTGTAATAAAGCCCAGCCGTTGATTTAAAGTAGAGCTTGTCAAATGCCGCATCGGTAATAAAATACTTTTGCAGTCTAGCCATACATTACCCTAGTTGAATTTGTGTCGGGTAATAAGCTGTTTTGATTTTGAAATTGTTGAAAGTAGAACCGACTAAAGACGCACGAGCTTGCATAGCTTTGTCGCCAGCAACAATTAATGTTGCTGTTTTACGCTTAGTATTTGCACCAATATATGAGACTTTGATTTTGCGGATTAATCCATCGGCTACTGCGCGGCCAACCGTTGTACTTGGTACGCCTGCGGGTGGGTCACCTGTCAGCTTTACAACACCCAATGCAGCACTAAACGAGCCATAAACATCTGGCAGAACCAGTAAAACCCTATTTTCTCCCGTGCCAACTACATGAGGCACATTTTCAACGCCTGCGATTCGTGAAGCCATAAACTCAACTCAAATTACTTTCTATTGCGAGCTAGTTTATAACTAGCACGGCTTTAAATAGGTTCCGTACTCCGGAAACCTATTAGGTTTCCCTGTGTTCTGGAATTAGATTTATAGATAATTTTGTTTATGTAATCAGTGCTGTGTGTCGATTAGTATTATCAACTAGAAAAATTGGGGAAGCGATACCGCCGAAGCTAACGTAAGCGTGACGAAATCTTAAGTTAGCAACTGGTCTGTAAGCACGTTTTTTATAAGAGGTTCCCAGTATAACCTCAGTGCCGCTTGAGCCTTGAATTGTGCTGTCTTTCTCTGGGGTTCCAACATTGATTTTATTAACATCAAACGGTCGGTCAATCACATTACACAATTTGTGATAAAGTGTATTTGCTTGACTACTAGAACTTACTAGCCAATAGTTACCTTTTGGAAAGCCATTAGCAGGATCTGTATAGCTGACTAAAACTTTGCCACAGGTATAAGTAATCCCTTTGCTACCCTCCATAAACGAAGTTTTAATTTCTCTAGCAATTTCTAATAAATTGGCTTTAGTAACGGCTGGTAGCGATTCACCTGCTTTAGATGCATAGCGAGTTAGTCTGCACGTTTTTTCATGGTCGATTTGTTTTGCATTTGCTGGGACGGCTTGAGAGTCTTGGGAAAAATATAAATGCAATTGTGGATGATTTGAAACAGGCAGCACAATATCAGAACTGCTGCCGTAATATATCATTAAATCCTTTTTCGACTGACCGAGTAAATCGAAAAAGAATGACATTCTGAGAGCCATCATTGAATAGCTATCATCATCTTTTATGGTGCAAGCCACACGCATGCTACTACGTTTATCAGCAATATTAGGTAGCCAGTCACCATCATGATCTGAAAAATATCGCCGTACTCTGCGATTAAATTCTGCCGTGTATTGGCCTTGTAAATGTTCCCAAGGGTCGAAACCATCCGGTAGGGCGTTAGTTGGCCCAGGCATACGCGTTACTCTCCCGCATCAAAAATCTCTTCAATAATTACTTCAAACCCTTGGCTAGCCGAGAAACTAGCCTCAAATTGTGCTTTAAGTGGGGCATTGTCTTCTATTTCTATCCCCTTTTCTCGCTCGGTTCCATCTGGGTTTTTATCGCCTTTTAACGCTGCTTTTTGCTCTGTAAGCGCTTCATCAATTTGGACTTTAGCCTGCACAATATCTACAGGTATTTGGGTAACCATTTGTACAGTGCTTGCCCCTTGTTGGGCATTTTGAAGGAAGCTGAAAAACTTATTATGAAAGTTCGGCTGTGGATTAAAGAATTGATAGGCTTTCTCTCCAACTACACCAAAGGTTCTCAATGCGTTTGCTAATTTACTAGTTGTCCCGCCAATTACTTCTAAAGCATTTGTAATGACAGCAACGGCATTAGTAAGGCTGTTAAATACGTTTGTCGTAGATTGATAAATGCGATTTGCCAGTTGCCAATTAATAGTTAAAGTAGTGTAATTTTCCTCTCCAATAATACTTTTAATCATTGATTCAAAAGTTTTACCAATAATAGCGCCAACATCAAAACCCTCACCTTCAGAGTTTTTAATTCCAATTACAGATAAAACATTATTAATTGCGCCCAATAATGTTTGCCCAATATCGTTACTGAGCATCGCGGCATTATGGATCGTGGATGCCAGAATCATGATATTCATTACTCTGTCAATTACTGCCCAATTAATAAAGCCGAGCAATCGAGTACCGATAATAGTTACTGATGCCGCTAACGATGCAAATTGACTTGTTACAAATGCCGTCAATGTGCCTACAAGTCCTGTAGTTGTTGCGTTTACATCAGCGCGGGTAACAACGTGTTGCACGTTGCTATTCGCTCGTGTGGCGCTACCCTCAACGCCTACTTGTCCGCGTGTTTGGGTGTGCTGGGCTGCAATAAAAGCTTTTAGTCCTGCTAAATCACCGGGGTTCACGTCTATACCGTCCCTTCCATCTTTACCGTTTAAACCGGGAATACCTTGCTCACCTCTCCTACCTGGAAGGCCCGAGATACCAGGAAACCCGCGCTCACCACGTTGCCCCGGCAATTGAATGACCGTCGTCACTCCATTTATGCCGGGCCTGCCGTCAACTCCGTTTCTACCGTCTCTACCCGGTAAGCCTTGTAATCCTCTCAGCCCTTTAAAAGCTTGATATAGTGACAATGCAGTGAGAGCAACGCCAAGCGCTTCTAGTGCCTTGTTGAATGCCTCACCCGCTCGACCTTGAGCATTATTAGCTGCTCTTGTCGCCTCGTTTGCCTTTGTAGTCGTTTGATTTGCAATAACCGTTGCTTCATTCGCTTTGGCAAATGCAGTTGTGGCGTTGTCGTTGGCTTGCCTTGCGTTACGTACTGCCCCGTCAGCTGTAAGTTTAGCTTGACTTGCGGTCGATTGTGCTACCTGGGCTGTACTTGATGCCCCGCTTGCCGTAATTTGTGCAGACTGGGCTAGCGATACCCCACGCAATCCGATTGTCCTTGCGTCGTAGGCAACGCTTAACACGGAGGATATAGACGCTTCGTTTCGTGCCACTCTATCGCGTAAGCCCAGTAATCGCCCAAGAATACCTGATAACTCAGCACCGAGCGATAAAACACTATTTTCTAGCGCATCAATTCTTGCGCCGAGTACTTCCAAAACTGCCAATCCTTCCAACAATACAAAAATCGTAGAAATGACATTAAAAATCTGGAGTACCTGACTTGCTAGCCTACCCGTAGCGGCTAGTGCATTCTTGGATATCCCTACTGCCTCAGCAGCCCTTACTAACGCATTTCCGACGACTGTTTCTACCTTCGCTATTGCGTTACCGAAAGCATTTATCTTGCTACCGATACCATTTACTACTCCCTTTAAGCCACTTACAGCGCCAGACGCTTCTATTGCCTCTTTTGATGCCTTAGCAGCGTTAGAGATTGCTGTACCTGCTGTACCCTTTGCTTGATTTGCTAAACCTTTCGCTAAATCTGACTCCCTTCTAGCGATTTCAGCGATATCCTTAGCTGTCTTAGCATTCGCCGACGCCCTAGTGGTCTGTGCTTCCAATAGCGCTGCTTTTTGCTCCGCAAATTTAGCTTTATCAAATGCATTATTACCAATACTCTTGGCTTCACCTGCCGAGCGTGTAGCACCCTGCCCGGTTCGTTCTGCTACGTCTGCTGTACTTTGTGCCCTCCTAGCAACGTTCATTGCATCGGCTGCATCTCGTTTAGCTCGTAACGTCTCATTCGTCGTGTTTAATGCTTCGGTCTGGGCGTTATTTGCGACCGTCTCAATCTTGAATGTTTTTGCTAGTGCTTCTCTTGCTTTTTCGATACCACTATTTATTTGTGGTTGGAGTTTATTGATAACGACTGTTCCACCTGCCGCGACTGCTGTAGCGATATCTGGCTGTATGGCTGAACGAGTAGCTTGTATGATGCGATTTTCATCCACTGGGCGAAGCCGTGCTACTTCCGCCCGTAATAAAGCTAATTCCCTTGCTAATTGCTCACAATCACTTGCCATTTAACGACCTCATTTGATTAGTTATGGCGTGCAATTGTCGCAATGTATTGTTGCAGTCGTTGCAACAATATCCTGGATATCCATCACTTTTGCATTCGCAAAAACCTTCTGGACAATGTTCTTTGATACATTTCACTTCAAAGGTTAGTGGACATTCACCGGAGTCCTTAAAGATGAGTTTGCCTTGGATATCCCGAACTCGAATAAAACAGACATCGGCAATATAAGAGATATCAAAAAGCATATCCCCAGTATTATCGCCGTAAACACTATCATAATTTGCATTCCATTGGTTATCATTGATTACGCTATTAGCTATTACATAATCACAAGGTAATTCCGTGTCAGGGCGATCGCCAATTTGACGAAATCTTCCAGTGCAACTAATTTGGGTAATATCTCCCGGCGCTGTATATGCAATAGCGGCAGAACCATCACTTACAATCTGTTTCTTGCCAATGCTGTCTACTATGACATCAAGAGGCAGTATACCTTCAATCATTTTTGATCGCTGTACGCCGTCCCCGAAGGTGTAAGTAATTAATGCTTTTGTATCATCTGTGGTGCAGTACATAAGTAAATATCATTCCAGGAATGGTAAAGTAGGAACTTTTACAGAAAACGATTTGATTCTTACACCAGCAATATATGCTCCAGACAAGGCTGGAATTCCATTGGAGTATCCGATGGAGATAACTGGATTGGAAGTAAATTTCGGTTGATTTGTGATGGTCGCTATACTTTGACAAACTCCGTTGAGAAACAGATATATTCCGTTACCATTCCGCGCCATTGCTACATGGTTCCACGCGTCAAAATTTGCCGAATTTATTGAATAGCAAGACACTTCAACACTTTGACTCCCGCTATAAACTTGTGCATAGAATTGTTTAAAAATACCATTATTGTTATAGCCGCTTCTCATTAGCCCTAGCGTGATATCGAGGCTACTACTCTTCAGATTAATAAAGGTTGCATATGTGTTATTCGTGGCGTAAGAGCTTGGTAGCCACACGAAGGATTCAAGCAACCAATCAGCATTTATTTGGAAATCATTACTAGCACTATATTGCAGATAGCTACTGCCTGGGAAATACAGGCTGCTACCTCCGGAATAAGGACTTTTATCTGCACTAATCGACGGAGAACCAACAGAAGTATAAGCATGACCTTTTAAATCAACAAAGTCAGCCTGGTAATTGGCTATCAATATCGTGTTTGCCTTTAGTAGCCCTCCTCCGCCTTCAATGCTTGCGGATATGCCAGAAAATAAATTCTGTTTCGTAATTTTGTATGTCGTACCCGTGTTTGAGTCGTCTCCGATAAAAAAATCAGCATCACCTGCCTCTGTTTTCTCGACAGATAAATTTCTAATCTTCGTACTCATAGCCTGATACCTCAAAGCGTTGTATTACTACCTGCTTAACTTCCGCAAATTCCGTCTCAGATGTAGCTGTGTAAAAAGGCTTCCAAACAAACATCTTTAAGAACTCAAATACATCAGAATTATCGAAGGATAAAGTATCGCCACCGATATCAATCTTGTCGTCGTCATCTGTTACGATTTCGCCCTGAAAACTACTAAGAGCTTGCAAACAGATTGCTATTAAAAGTTGCTCGGCGCGATTGTTAAGGGAAGGTGTTAAGCTAGGGAGACTAGATTTCGATATCACCAAGGAATCTATGTCTTGTGTGGCATTAACGCCGAAAATACTCTCTAGCGATAGCCTGTACATTAGTAATCGTCTGGGTCGATAGTTGTGCTACCAGCAGACTTTTGCATACTCACAGTAATGTCATCCTGTCGGTACGTAACGTTGTTGCGGATTATGAACGATGGCACGTATCCATCTGCAATAGAAATATTTTGATCGGCGTTGGATTCTAGGGCGGTTGCAGTTAGGTAATCTTTTGCTTTTAAAACAAGAGCGACAAATAAAGATTCAGCAGTATTATTTCCACTTGCAGTTAAGCCTACAGTTGCTAGTGCTGATTTTTGAATTGTCAAGGTATTAGCATCTTGAGTTGCACCTGCTCCAAAAATTTGTGCGAGAGTTGGTTCTGCCATACAACGAATTAATAAAGTGAATAAATCTGTTGTATGACTGATTCAAAAAATCGTAAATGTTCCACTTTTATGTAAAAGCAGCACAATTGCTGAGGACGTAGAACCCTTGCTGTGAATAGTATTAAGCCAGATTTAGCTGTTAGCTAAAAATAGAAATGTTCCGGTTTAGCCATTGGGAGCGGTTAAACCGGAACAGTTAATAAGAGAAGGTATTATGAAAAATGATAGAGAAGGTCAAGCCGCTGTTTTGACTAATGAGGATTGCTCGAAAATTCGCACCAAAATTAGGAGTCGCAAATACAAATTACTTTTTGACTTGGCTTGGTACACAGGTGAGCGATGGGGTGCTTTGGTTCAGCTGCGAGTAGCCGATGTTTACACTGATGATGGCACTCCAAGGGAGTATATCAATTTTCGAGCCAGAACGCGCAAGGCTAAACCAAACAGCAAAAGTAAGACCCAAAATCCAGCTAAACGCAAGAACCGACAAGTGCCAGTACATCCAGTTCTTAAGGAGATATTGCTTGCATACAAGCCAGAGTCAGATTCTCTGTACATGTTTCCCGCTCGCGAAGGTGACAAACCGATTACCTTGAGGTGGGCAGATGCCATTTTACGCGCTGCGGTTGACAAAGCTGGATTATCTGCCAAAGGCATCTCGACTCATTCCACCCGCCGGAGTTTTATTACCAATTTGGCGAACAAGGGTATCAACTTGGCGATGATTAAAAAAATTACTGGTCACACCGATTTGAAAGTACTTTCGGCGTACATCGAGGTCAGCGACCAGGACGTTAAAAACGCGATCGCAACTCTATGATCAGCAAACTCCTATTCCTGCAAATCGAAATCTTCCTTGAGTCCTTTGAGGCTGGGAAATATAACCATCCACTCTTTCTAGCTATGGCTCTAGAGTGTTTGGCGAATCAGGCGTGGGATGAAGTTGACCGACTCTACCCAAATTTGTGACAAACCACAGCTAGATGGATAGGCTGTATGTGCCGATAACACAAATGGGATTTACCCGCGATCGCACTTTGGCTTATGAGCGCGATCGCATTTTTTATGCCTTTGTGATACATTGACGTGTCACACGTCAATACAGGCTTTTGAAATGAACAAAGGCGGACACACTACCGGCACTTGGGGAAGCGGTAGTAGCTGGCAAAGTGGCCCCACAAAAACAATTCGAGTTCCAATCGCTCTGGAAGCTGAAATTATGGAATATGCCAGAGCAATAGACAGTGGTATTGACGTGTCACACGTCAATACAGCAGAAGTAATCTTAAAGGCGATTGAGAAATATATCGAATTTAGGCAGCAGCACCATCACCCAAATCAGCACTCTAGCAAGCCAGAAATTAGCAGTCGCCCTTGGGACGAGCTGCGGCGCTTCCAGAAACTTGTGCAGGAGAATCCAGCCACTTTGGACATCGTGAGCGATACTTGTCGATCGCACTCCGCAGGATTATAATGTCAGACTTTTACCAGTTGGTGGGGGAAGTAAGCTTTCGCAAGTCGTTTCTTGCGATCGTCAGATTTGAGCCAGATGCCATCGGCTCTAATGGTGGTGATGGTTGCAAAGGTTTCTTTGTGCTTGCCAACCCGAATCACTACTCTGTCTCCAATCCTAAAATCACTCCTGGGGGATTGCTCACAGCATTGCAAGTCGGTGAAGGTCAGACTGAATCGGCCTCTTCCTTGGACATTGCAGCTAGCCTCAGAGAACTCATCAAAAATTTGGAATACTTTTACCTCTCGCTGAAAAGACGCGCTCCAGTAGGTGGCTTTCTCCTCAATCAGGGGTAAGGGTAAAGGATCACCCCCCGGATCACCCTGGGGAAAACTGCCAGAGTTGTTATCTAGCAAGGCTTTTGCGGCATTTTCACAAGATTGTATAGTTTCGCACATGATCAGGGAAGGATCACCCCCCGGATCACCTCCAGAATTGTTATCTGGTAGGGTGTTCAAGCAAAGGTGATCCTGATCCTCGGAAATTAAAGTTTTCAAAATTTCTGGACTTGGACTTTTTTGGAAATTCTCAGAAGCACTCTGAGGATCACCTTTGGCTATACTGCTTACTGTATCTAGGTTTAAGGGGTGATCCTGGGGGTGATCCTGGGGTGATCCTCGTAGACCAAGTAGTAGGTGTTAGGTTTTCCCGGCTGGCGGTTTACGCTCACCAGTCCATCGGCTGCTAATTCTGCTAGGTAGCGGCGGGCGTAGCTTTTAGAGGCCCCTAGCCTATGGGCAATTTCCTCTGAGGTGAAACCGATGTTTCTGTTGTCAGCCAGTAGCTCTAAGGTGCTTTCCTTCGCTGACTGACCAGCTCCGTTGGGTTGTTCTACCTCCTCTCCCAAGAAGGTAAAGCCTAAATCTTCTGGGTTAAACATCAAGCGGTATTTCTTACCAGAAGACCTGGAGCGTGATTTATTGATTTCCAGGATGCGATCGTTGGGCGTTGCTGTTTGGCTAGTGTCTTTGGTCAGTTGCCAGACTTCGCTGACTGCGTTGCGTATTGCTGTCGTACCACGAACGCCACCTTCCTTATTTGTGTGGTGAATAATGACAAAGGTGGTTTTGTATTGGCTGGCTAATCCAGTTAACTCCAGGATTGGGCGGGCGTATTCCATCTCCGACTCTTTGTAGACTGAGTAGCGGTTGGCGGTTGAAAGGGAGTCGATAAAAACTAACTCCGGCTGAAATTCTTTCAAGTCATGCAACAAAGTGGGTATATTCTCGCCGCTCCAACCAAAGCGCACTCTCACATATTTGCTAATATCCTCTTCTGAGTAACCCAGGATTTCTAAAGCTTCAAACATATCACCGGGGCTTTCATCACCCTGGTAGTAAAGTATTTTTCTCTTCTGCCCCGTGGTATTAAACTGACCAAATTCAGAACCTTGAATCAATACTTTACCTATTCCATAGGCAAACTTGGTTTTACCAATTCCACCATCGGCGGCCAAGAGAATGGTTGTATTTTTAGGAACAAGACCATTCATCAACCATTCTCTGACGGTGGAACCTGCTAGTTCTTTTAACTCTTCGTAGGTGAGTAAATTGCTACACTGTTCAGTCAAACTTTTGAGGTAAAGAAGTTCCAGTAATTTCATAGAAAGTTGGCTCTCTTCAGCCAAATCTTTCAGTTTTAATAGTCTCAGGGTTGGTTGTTCACAAGTGGTGTAAATTTCAGTTAATTCATTCAGTAATCGGTCATGTATCAAACGCTGACTTTCTTCTTTTGTTTGATAAGAAGGTGTATCAATTATTGATTTTACTTTGTTAGAAAGTAGGTAGATCATTTCGGATATATCTATATCTGTTGAATGTCCTAATTTTCTAATCTCTTCGCTTACTTTGATCACATCACGCCTAATTGCTGCATCAATTACTAGTTTAGCCATGTGGTCGATATTGATAGCGGTAACACTCGCACCTACTACACTTGCAAGTTTAGCTCTACCACCTATTCTGGTTAAGATATCGTGATTTTTTAACCAGCTAGTAACACTCAATAAATCTGTTCCTTCCCCTTTTTTGGAAAGTCTCAAGCAAGCTTGATAAATGTCTTTGTGCGCTCTGATGTAAAAGTGTTCTGGTCTTAATGTGTCTTTAACTCGATTAATCGCATTTGGGTCTTTAAGAATACCACCTATTATTTCTTCTTCTGCTTCTATCTCAAATGGTGGTAACTCGTTTATGTTTGGCTCAAAGCTAGGTTGCTCTTGGGGAAAGGGGTAAATACCTTGTGTCATCTCTCTGTCCCCCGATTAGCTAGCTTTGAATTATTTGATGTGGTAGAATACAGGGAAATAGCGGTTTCTTGACCGCTTAAACTTATTAAGTATTTGTTCATTTTTTACTCAATCTTTTTGGTAATTGATTCACTAATCTCTAAATTAGTGAGTTTTTTTTTGCGTGTGATAAGTTGCTTAGTTCCTATTCAAACATTGCCACCAATTGCCATAATTTAAAATCCACCTCCTGACTCAAACCACCTTTTATCCAGTGCATCAACCAGCTCTGACCATCCCTTGAGTGGCATTCTGTTGGGATAACCATATTTTTGGAATGTGCCAATTATTTGGGGGTCTTTCCAGTCGATAGCCAGAATTCCCATGATGTGTTGACATTCCCAATAGGCATGGACAAGTTTTGTTAGATGGACAATGTATTTGTGAGAAAGTCCTGAGATGTCAGAGATAGGACGGTTTGTTTTGATGGCAGATTCCTGGAAGAATTTTTGAATTCGTGGATGCTGCCACGTCCACCCCAGGCGGGTCATCTCAGTTTCTAGTTAGGTGATTGCTGTTTGATTTGTCATTGGTCATTGGTCATTGGTCATCAGTGATTAGTTCGTGGCGATCGCACTTCCAATCACGCAGCAGTGAAGTCAACGTAATACTCAGTCCCAACAGAGAATTGAGCCGATGCCGCAGGGTTGGTGATTTGGAGTGTAATGTTACCGGCTGGTGTCGCTTGCCAGAAAGTTAGGTTTTCTGCATTAGGTGGGTTGCTGGTTACTGGGGTGAGGATAACTGTTGCTGTCTGGGTTTCGTGGTTGAGAGTATTTTGCTGACAGGTGAATTTGGCTCTGATCATTGGTTTTATTCCTTGGTGGTCTGTGGGAAAGATTAGGGAAGGCGGATCGAGTTGGCGCTTGATCCGCCATTTTGTTTATCAAAAGAAAAAATCGAAATGAGTGCTTTTGAATTAAATAACGAAGATGTTTTGTTGATGTATACAAGTGAGAGCTTTACAAAAGACAGAACATCGAGGGCCGGGGATATGTTGGAAGATGTCAAGGATTTTTTCTATTCTTGTAATTTGCCGCATAAAGGGTGGATAGATGGTGGTGTCGAGTGTGAGGTTTTACAGACATCTGGTGGAGGTTGGCAGAAAGGGAAAGTAAAACTTTCTATTCGCATTGAGTTTGTTCCTGATGAGCCAGAAGTACTTCAGCAAAGCGCTTCTATAGTTCCCGGCGAGCCGATGCCGCAATTAGACACCGAATAATCGTACATTCGTGGCGATCACACTCCGGTTTGAAGTGAGCGCAATACGCCACGAATAAAGCCGTCTACCAAAATAGGTAAACGGCTTTATTCTTGATTTTCAGGTTTCTGATTAGAAACTAAATCGTATATTTCTTGCTTCAACTCTTGAACTGCTTGTTTAAAGACTTCCTTCTGCTTCTTGGTTTCAAACAAGCGAGATTCCAGGTGCTGCTGTTGATCGTCAACGTAATGAAGATAAGCGTTCTCGATAAATTCGAGACGCTCTAGGACTTTGCCAGAAGTAGTTTGTCCTCGTTCACTGGTTGACCTAGCAAAATTCTGCCCTGAGCTATGTGTCGCAATAAATCCGATCTGGTCATCCCCATCGACTGAGCTATTATGTCCATGCTTGACCAGTCTTGCGGACTCATCCGTACATTGACTGTTTTTTCGTCTCCCACTAATTTCTTTGGTCTTGCCATTATTCTGAGTCACTTGAACGATAGCCTCATTTTATCTTTGCAAAACTTGTTTTGTATAGACAAAACTGTTGACAGGTTTTGTCTTTGCATTATACTAGCATTAGTTTAGCAAAGACGAAACTTTGCAACACAACATCGCTCCCCAACGCCTAACCCTTTGCGTTGCAACCGGAGCAAGCACCCGCGCCTCGACCTTGCGCGGAAACACCCTGTACCTGATGCCGAATGACTAATAAGCAATCAAAAACTAATGGAGGAACTAACACCAAAGCAACTACTTCAGGCGAGAGATTGGATTAAAGATTGCTGTCCCTGGGGTGATCTACAGGAAGACCAAGTTGACGATTTATCCGACGATGACGTGACAGCAGGGATTGAAAGGCATTTCAAGGGAGGAATCAGCGAATTTAAAAAGACTGTGCCGACTGAAGAGTAGAAAGGAGTACTTAGCCTCCATCCATGCTGAATGTTTCTTTTGTAACTGTTCACAAGCCGTAAGTCGTAGCGTCGCAGGGTGACAGTAAATGCTTTAAAGCAAAAAGGCGATCGCACCTTACAAAGCGATCGCCGATGTTAAACGGATTTAATACTACGGAGATTGTACTATGCCCAAACCACTTGGTTATTACGTGGACTTCTCACCAGGTGATGAGTCAGTCTTAGACGAACTGCGCGATATGTTCGGCGAGTATCTGGAGAAACTGACCACCAAAGAGAAATTCTTTTTGATTGCGGCTATCGCCGCCCAGCAGTCCCACGACTTAAAAGGAATGATTTCACCAGCAGTTCATGCTGCCAGTGGTGGGATTCTCTGCGACAAGGACAAGACCGACTTAACAGGATTACTAGCAGCCTTAATTGACTATGCAAAGCCTGTACACCACTCCTGACGCATCGCGGGAAACGGGGATACCCGAAAGCACTATTCGTTCATGGATGCGCCGTCATCCTGAAGTGTTCCAGTTCAATGTTCACGTTGTCGCCGATGAAAATGGGGTCAAGCTGTGGACACAAGCAGGAATTGAACTGTTGCACAGCCGACGTGCAACGAAAACTGCAACTGAGGACGATGCAGAAAATGATGCAGAATCCGACGCACCCGATTTACTTGAAGCGCTTCTTGAGCGAGATTCACAGCAACTTGCAGAGCAATACTGGCGATTGCTAGCAGGAAGAACGGTGCAACGGATCAAACAGATGCGGGACAATCCCACACCTAAACAACGCCAAATAGTACAGTTGTCAGTCCAATCTGCACTCAACGCCGGAACAGAGCATCTACTCTTACCCACATATCAGCCGATGTTGCTAGAGGGAGGAGATGAAACAGACTAAACGCCAAGTCACCAGCAAGGTTGTACCATTCACTGGCGAATTTTACCCAGATGTACCGGAACCCATACCAGCCGGGAATAACATTGCTGGGTTTTTAGTCATCGTTGCAGCTGCGCTCATCGCCGGCTTAAGCATGGGTGCAATATCCACTTACCAGAGTGCGGATCAAGTGCAACTGCGTGAGATGAAAGCCCAAAGTCAACAGTTAGAACAAGTTAAAAACCAAGTTTGCAAATAGGAGTAAACAATGGGAATCCTTGCACGTATTACCAGTGCTGCAAAATCCAGCAGCAACAGTAATGAATCATCGCTCTCTACAGGGGGCCACGGCATAGATAAAAATCGGGTGCTGGCTCCAACAGATCCAAACGTAATTAACCCAGTGAACGCGGGAAGTTGGGAGACTGTAAGAACTGCACCAGTAAATCATACACCACGGTACTTTAACAAAGCTGAGGCTGATGCACTTAAACAGGTTGCGAACCAGAAGAGAGAAGAAGCGCGTCAGGCTAAACGCGCCTATAAATCTCTCAAAAAATTGGAAGAGTCGGACGCACAGGTACACACAGCCCATCGTAGCTATATAAAAGGAGTTGCTGACAACGAACTGACTAAAAAACGTGCTGATGCTTCCACAGCAAGGCATTTACACACCTTGCGACCTGAGTATGCACGGCTAGGCTTTGGTCTAGACAATGCTGAGAACAAAGCACAGCAACGCATTGAAGAACTCAAAGCCAAAATCAAGGAAAAATACTAATGGCAAAGGCGGTACACCTGGGGGCTTGGTTCCTTCTGGGGTGTATCGCCTCTAGCTCATTAGCTTGGCTAGGGGCGCTGCATCCTGCTTTGTTTCGGGTAATGTGGGTTGTCTACATTATGTGTGGCGTTGCGTTAGCGCTTGCACTTCTTGCCGACGATGCGGTGAGAGCGTTTCTCAAGCTATCGGAACCAGATTATTATGCCTTGCTGATTGCGATCGCAGTTTCGATTGTTCTGGGAGGAATGCTGTCATGGCTGATAGGTGGTTAAAAACCAACTGTTTGCTGGCTAGCGCTGCGGCTTTTTGGCTAGCTGCACTTTCTCCACTGCCCCAAATTGGCAAGGGAATCAGCTATAGCTTGGCACTTGTTGCATCAGTGCAACTAGTCCAGGAGTCACGGCGACTCATAGCGCAAGATGCGCGCCGTGCAGCCCTAACAGTGATGAACCAAGAACTTGAACAAGTAGAAATTGGGCTACACACCCAACAGCAAGAGCAAGCGCTCTATGAAATGTATGGCGCTGCACCAACTTACCCGCCGGAAGTAAAGGAGGAGCTAACCACTAGCCTAGAACACTTATATAGAGAACCGAGCGCGGATCGTAGCGGTGAAACTTCCGCTTCCACTTCCGACAATAAAGCCTTCTACTTAGCCGTTATAGGTCTGTTGGAAGTCAAGGGCGAAACTTATGTCATTGAGCAAATTTTGAAAATGGGCGGCCGTCGCTGGGAAGAAGGCAAGCGCCGATTACAACAAATTCTAGATGAGGGACAACAAAATGAGTGGTAATTTCAAAGTCACCATACCTAACGCCAGCAAGATGATGAACGTAAATGAAAGCTTTGAAATGAGCAAGGATGAATTAGAAGCGCACTTCCCTAAAGAGATAAAAATTCTTGAAAACTCTCCTTGCAGCGCTGTCAGCATCGCCTATCAAAATGGCGATGGCTCAATAATTATCGAAAAGCCTAAGACCAGATAATTTAATTGCGATCGCGCTTTTGCGAGGAGTGCGATCGCTGTTCATCTACCAATGTCAAAAATATCACACAACTGTTATGGGAGCTATTGACAAAGGAAAGGAAATTATCAAGGAGGCAATTCGAGCGACTCAAGCGGGTTTCGTGGCTCGAATTCCGGTTGAAGATCAAGCCAATTTAGCTGTATTTCAGCAAGCATTGAGAGCGGCAGATGTTCAGCGAATGCTTGTACAGAAAAATGTGTCAGTTGAGTTCTACATTCCAGAACCGCCAATTGAACAAGGTAAAAAATGGATGCTGAAATTTATCAATGAAGCTCCAGCAGATATCCGTGAAATTGTTTTTCCGTACCGCTCGCGTGACTGCGCTGATGCACAAGCCGCCTTGGAATCGCCTGAAGTACAAGCAGCCTTAACTCGTCGTGGCATAACAGCCTCAATACAGCGAATTGATGATAAACCATCAATTGTTATTGCCAGCATTGACCAAGTGGTAAGCGGTGAACTTGACAGATATTTGAGGGAGCGGGAATGAATATGACAGATAATTCATCATTCAATCAAGAGGAATCTGATAGATATGAAGCTGCTTTTAAACGGCTTAGTAATACAAATACCATTCCTCTACTAATTTCTGAACAAGCTGCTTTTATGCTAATTGCTCAACTTCAATTAGCATTTCGGCATCCAAATAATATTGGTGCAAGTAGGGATGTAGTAAGAAAATCAATTCAGCCAATAGTTGATTACTTTACTGGTGATGTTAGAGAAATCTTAGAAAGAGGTTTTCATCCAGAATTTGACATAGACACTACACCACAACCAGATCCAGATTGGGATTATCACGAAACCTGGCAATTATTACACACTATCAAAAATAAAATTGATGCCGGAATAAAGTTTATTTCTGGTGAAGAACTAGCAGGCAACACAACTGATGAAAAGCTCAAACAAATACTGGAGCCAGCTTTAGAGCAACTAGAAGAAGTTATCGAAAATCACTTAACAAATTATTCAGATGACGATGAGTAAGCCATTGATGAATGAGTCCGTTATTTTACCCAAGGATTTATATGTTTTAAACACTTTAGCAATGGGAGTAGCTATACAACTTCTTGCCAAAGTAACTGGGGAAACTATAGAAGACTGGAAAGCGTATGTAGGGGCAAAAGCTAGCGAACAATACCGTGAATTATCTACTGAAAGAATTCAAGAAATAGTTAAGTCTCTGGATGACGAAATAACCGCCTGAATGCAATTGCAATAAGGCTACCTGACACAGTAGCCATCATTGCATAAATTTTTGATTTATACCAAGTGATTTTATCCCAACAGAAGTAAGTATTCATTTTGGGATGAATTTCTCATGCAAATAAAAGTACTTTCTCATGAAAAATATTGAACACCGAATTAATGAGGCGAACGGACGACTCCGTAATTACGGTATTAGTATTGAACAAATCGGAGCCAGACTCTATTTGCGGGCAATGCTTCCCGCAAAACCACAATCAGTAAAAGATGCCTGGCATCAACAAAAAATAAATATCACTGTTGCCAACCTCGACGGAGTAAAGCTTGCTGAGAAGGAAGGCAAGCTGCTCAGACTTAAGCTTGATACTAAAACCTTTGATTGGAGCGATTATTTAAAATCAGAAACACAGAATAGTAAAGTGAAAACTATCGGTGAATTAATTCAAGAATTTGAAAAAGATTATTTTGAAAGAAGGCAACGTAACTTTAAAACAGAAAGTACATGGAAGGTTGAATATCAGACAGTTTTTAAAACATTGCCTCAACACGAAATACTTAATGCTGAAGTACTAAAGCAAGCCATTTTAACAACCACGCCAGACACTAGAACCCGGAAACGATTTTGTCTGACACTGCGATTATTGGCTAAATTTGCTGACCTTGATTTTAATCCTAATTCTTATTCAGGAAGCTATGGCTATAGAAGCAGGCAGATCCGCAGTCTGCCAACGGACAAATTAATTCTTGAGTGCCATTCAAATCTAAGCGATCCGAAGTGGCAGTGGATATTTGGAATGCTTGCCACTTACGGATTGAGAAATCATGAAGTATTTTTCTTAGATTTAGAGCAGCTACGAGCAGGTAATAAAATTATTACCGTCCTCGCTGGCAAGACTGGCTACAGAAAAATCTGGCCTTTCCATCCAGAGTGGTTTGACTCATTTGGCTTGCCTAATGTCAAAATCCCAGAGATCAACTTAAACCGAAATAATTCTGCAATTGGCAGAACCGTTACTCAAAGATTTAGACGAAATGATGATTTACCATTTAGGGTTTACGATCTTCGCCATGCTTGGGCTATTCGCACTCTAGAGTATGGAATTGATATAACCCTGGCAGCCCAGCAGATGGGGCACAGCCTGTCGGTTCACAGTAACCTCTACCACGCATGGATCAACGCCGAGCATCATCAAAGAGCTTTTGACTTGGCGATAAATAAAAGCGATCGCCCTGTTCCACCAGAATGATGAATTTATAATTTCTAATCTTGAATCAACCAGCAGCTAGTTGCTGGCTTTTTGCGTTGCGATTGTAATGAGACGGTGACTCTTAATCTATTGGTTGCGGGTTCAAATCCCTCGTCACCCATCCTTTCCAGCCCTCCACAATTTACCCTTGCCTAAATTGAGCAAGTACCATCGTCTCAAAGCCGCTATTTTTGGGGATAAAGACCACTAAAGCTTTGACTAAATTTAACCAAAAATTCCCTCTTACCTCTTAGCAGTCCAGTGGACGGTTAGAATGTGACAAAAACTGACTTTTGTCTCTATATAAATTATTAAATTAAGAATATTATGTTTTTAAGCAATCTATTAAATAATAAAGTAAGTAAAATAGGATATCTTTTTACCGAATAAGGGTTATGCCCTATTTTATTGGGATAAAGATATTTAACAATTTGTGTTACTTGTTTCGATAATTATTTATTCACTTTCACTTAAAGCTTGGCTAATGTCAGCTAAAGTTTCATACTGTTTTAAAGGCAACTGCTTTAATGCTCGTAGAACAACCTCGTCAATACCTTTTTCTTCAGCATATTTAAGCAAGTCTTGTTTGCTGAGTGGATAAGTAACTTCATCCAAATTTTTCTGTAACTGTACTAAGTTAACTGTAGTCATAATGATTCTCTTTAATATCTAAATTTGCGTATTTAACATCAGAAACGTAAAATCTAGCCAAATATTGGTTTTTACAACAATCAGAACATTAACTCACAAGTAAAACTTCAAGGTCTGTTATTTCTAGCTTGAGGTATACGCTGTGAAAATTTATTCCTCTTAAGTAAGATATTAAAACCAATTATAGTAAATTTAAATACATCCTCTTTTCCAGATACTGGTAGTATAATTTTGATTTATCTAACTTTTTTACTAAGACTTTTAGGACTAATTACTATTTGCCCGGCTCCATAGCACGTAGAGCAATCACCTATAGAAAAATTAGCTAAATCAAAAAGTGGTTATATCACCCAGAGTGAATTCCCAGAAATGACTCAACCAAGTATTTGCCTTTGGTGCGGACGGCAGATTAGTAAATTCCCAGTGGAAGAAGAAATTATTACTACTGCGTAGAACATGCACCAAAGTATGGTTTCTGTTACGGCTGTGGTTATTTCTGGTCTGGTGTTGAGCACTTTGATTTCGCTACTGCTTGGGGTGGGATTGAAGGACTTTGTGAAAATTGTGATACAGAATTTCGCGCTAATTTAGGCGAATTTGATGACGATTACGATTCTGAAGAAGAATTTTATAGTCGCTACGCTTATTGGGGTTAATTGCGATCGCACTCTCTAAAGTTGGTAATAGATTTATAGCAGTTCAATAGTTTCAGTAGCTCCTCATCTCCTATATGCTGTATCTAAAAGGTTATTGATATTAAATATTTTCACTTACTTATAACTCTAATAAACTCTGCTAAAAAGGGTAAAGGTAATTTATTAACTCATACTCATGATGACACAAATTTTACCTGAAAAATACCAGTATCCTTCCACCAATATTTGGTTCTATGGAAATACTGAACCCGCTAATTTAGTCAACCTTTCCCGAATACTTGAATTGTTGCCAAGTTGGCATGAAAAAAGTGTTGTAATGCGTTCCATCACTGCTATCAGTTCCGATTATGAAATAGAATCATATTCAGTGATACCGTGGCAAGTAACTGAGGAAAATCCTATTGAGATATTTCAAATCAAGAATCTGAAAATTCTTGAGAACTCTCTGACTTTTGATGGTTTTCAACAAATACACACTATTAAAATTAAAGCTGTAGATTTTGATCAAGTTAAAAATCAATTTTTGATTTATCTAGCCGACATTGTAAAAACTGAAGAATTTCATACGCCACCTAGAAAATATCTTACTGAAAATATATATAGGTATATTTTCACACTTAAATAACTTGGGTTATAAGTCTATAAATGCAATCGCCTACGACAGGTGAGTATGCGATCGCACTTACTAAACCTGGTAACAAGTATCTAAATATTCATGCTACGCTGATTGAACCTTAACCCTAATAGTTGACGTTAAGTGGCAACCAAATATTAGCGCACACGACACTATGCTTGCACACCCATACCGCAGGTTCGGGAGAGTGAAAGGAGGGATCGTATTGGTTACAGTAACCCTAAATCTTGAAGAATTTTAACCAGAGAGAGAACAATAGACACAACAGAACCTACATCTTTCACAACTTCAAGCAATTTTCGCCAATCCCAAGGAGTCTTTTGCTTGTCAAGGTTTTCATCAGCATTTTCAGACTCGGTTGAGCTATGGACTAATCCGTTTAAAATGGAATTAAGCACAATTTAAACTCCAATACTTGTGTTTTTACTAGCAATCTTTGGTTGAGTACCAGTCAATCAAAGACTATTAATCTGCTTAACTTTGCTTTTTTTTGGGAAGCCATGTATTTTCTACCTTGATTTGCAGGTAGGCATTAAGCAGTCCTAACAAGTGGAATCCAGTCATAATCTTGATCCAAAGTTCAGATTTACCCTTTTCCAGCCATCCACAACGTAAGGCTTCTAGTTCTCCACGCCATTCTTCTAAAAGGATTTTAGATAGCCAACCTTTTATATGGCTTTTTTGTTTGATTTCTACTAGCGACCTATATAACTTTGCCAACTTCCATTGCTCTAGCTGCCTCTGCTCCAGATCTAGCCTCAGCAGGTGCAGCTCTAGCTGCCTCTGCTCCAGATCCAGCCGCTCTTGCTCTATCCGCTTTATCCGCTCCTCCAGCCCCAGGCCTTTCACCTCCATCAACCGATGCCACCGCTCCTGCTCCAGCCGCTCCAGCCGCTCCAGGTACTTCCTCTGATTTAAAAAGAGTATTTTTTTGACTACCGTTCTGCAAAAAGTTTTTAGATACTCCATTGACTCAAGCTCCTGCCAAACCAGCTTGACCTGTCATTGAACGCATCTTTAATTGGTCACGATAGTTTTGCACTTCTCTCAGTACTGCCTGCCCTGAACCAGTTATTATGTAGTACTTACGACGCGCACCTCCTGTTTCATCTTGATCACTTCCCCATTTCCACGAAACTAACCCTTTTTTTTCAAGCCTATTCAACGTGGGATACAAACTACCAAATCCAATGGATATTGGTCTACCTTGATTTAACCCATCCAAGATTTCAAGACCATACATTTTTTGAGTTCCCATGAGAGTTAAGATATCTTCCTCTAAAGCAGAAAGCCTAATTCCATCTGTTTCATCGCGAACGTTGCTCATAAGTCTTTTTTCAATTACTACTAACTAATATACTAATAGATAAACATATAAGTGTATATATGTAAAGAGACAGTTCAAAATACTCAATAATTCAAACTTAAGTCTACAAGTGTGATCCCCTACGATGGGCGGGTACGCCATCGCACTTACTAAACCTCCTACCAAGCTTAGGGCGAAAGTATAATCAGCATAGGGAATGAGGAGAAAAACTACACTCCTCTGATAAGTAAAACCAATACATGCAACGTGAAAGCCGCTTGAATTCATCAGCAAGCGGCTTTTTCATTGATAAGTTGGGCTTAATTGGTGTGGTTGTGAGCCGGCAAGTATCAGGCAGGTACGCAATTGCAGTGGTTGTGGGGATTGTGGGACAATAAATGGATTTTGGGGTGTGGGTTTAATCTTGGTGGTTGGGTCAAGCTCAACTTGGTGGTTTAACTTTGGGTTTTGCTGGTAAAAACAGATGATTTTTCACAATAAAATTAGTAAGCCCTCTCTAGGGGGGTATAGAAACACAAAAAGCTTGAAACCTTTGCAAAATAAGGATTATTTATTATGTTTACGTCTACCCAAAAATGCAAAAAACCTATGGACGTTAACTCTAGTCTAATCACCTGAGCCGATTTCATCGCGGTCTAAGGATGAGTCTATTAAACAAAATCCATTATTTGACAGCTCATACCCTTACTGGCTGTCTGACTTGCGATTTCACCGCTTCAACAATGGCATCAGCATCAATTTTGGCAGCATGGAGGAGTTCTTCTGGAGTGCCGGAACCTAGCATATCAAGCACTGCCAACTTAATTAGCCGCAGTTGCGGTCCATTGTAAGTAGGGATACTACTAGTATCAGCAAAGGCATCAAGCACCGCTGCGCCTAATCCGCCTTCTGGCCAGTGGTCTTCAACGACGACTAAATTACCCTTGGTATCGCGTGCAGCTTGATGAATTGTCTGTACATCAATAGGTTTGACAGAGTAGGCATCTATGACGCGCACCGTGATGCCTTCGTTTTTAAGGCGATCGCTAGCTTTAAGGGCTTCATGTAATGTAATCCCAGCCGCAATCACAGTGGCTTGATCTCGCTCAGAACTAAGGATTACTTTGCTACCACCAATGGGAAATTCTTCATCAGAGCCATAAATTACAGGTGTGCTTTCTCTGGTGGTACGGAGGTAAACAACGCCATTGCGATCGCTCATCTGCGCCACTAATTTAACCGTCTGATTGGCATCACTGGGATACAGTACAGTACTACTCCATACTGCTCGGAAGGCTGCTAAGTCTTCCAGTGCCATCTGTGAAGGGCCATCTTGACCAATGGATACGCCAGCATGGGAACCTACTAATTTAATGTTGGCGCGAGAGATAGCCGCCATTCGGACAAAGTCATAACCTCTACTCAAGAAGGCGGCGAAGCTGGAAGCAAAGGGTTTGTATTTTCGTACCTGCAAACCCACCGCTGCTGCAATCATTTGTTGTTCAGCAATGTACATCTCAAAGTAGCGTTCAGGATAGGCTTCAGCAAAATCTTCAGCATAAGTGGAATTACTTACCTCAGCATCCAGGACAACTACATCGGGTTGAGCGGCTCCCAATGCAACTAAAGCGTCACCATAGGCTCGACGTGTTGCGACTTTTGTACCTTTGTTGTAGGTGGGAAGTTGCAGTGGTTGAGGATTACCTGTTGTAGCGGGTTGACCTTGTTCTTCGGGTTTGTTTACTTGAATTCTGATGTTGCGTTCACCACCTAACTCTGCGATCGCCTCTTTTTCAGCATCGGGTTTGAGTGCTTTGCCATGCCAACCACCTAAATCTTCCAAAGAAGCGACACCTTTACCTTTCTTAGTGCGGGCGATAATTACCGTGGGGCGATCGTTGATGCTCAAGGCAGCACTAAAGGCTTGGTCAATCTCTGTCAAGTCGTGACCCTCAATTTCAATTGCTTGCCAGCCAAAAGCTCTCGCACGCGCAGCATAGGCTTGTGTATTCCAACCCAGTTCAGTCTGACCCCGCTGGCCTAGTCGATTGACATCGATAATGGCAATCAAGTTGTCTAGGCTGTAGTGTGAGGCATGATCAAAAGCTTCCCATACAGACCCCTCAGATGTTTCGCTATCACCCAGCAACACCCAGACATGGTATGGAAGTTGATCTAGATATTTACCTGCTAGAGCCACCCCCACACCTATTGGTAATCCTTGTCCCAATGAGCCAGTTGCCACATCAACCCAAGGTAAAACTGGTGTAGGATGTCCTTCTAGACGACTGCCAATTTTCCGCAGTGACAATAACTCCTCGTCAGTAATTACCCCCGCTGCTTTATACATCGCATAGAGCAGCGGTGCAGCATGTCCTTTAGAGAGAAGGAAGCGATCGTTATTAGGGTTATGTGGATTATCAAAGTCGTACCGGAGATATTTGGAGAGTAAAACCGCCATTAGATCAGCGGGTGACATTGACGAGGTAGGATGACCTGAACCAGCAACGGTTGTAGCGCGAATACTATCGATACGCAACTGTTGTGCCAGTTCATGCCATTGGTGTAGTTGCTCCTGTGTAGCCATAGTAGTATTCCTAAATGAAAATCAAGGGTATTGCAGCGAATCCTTTGTCTAATCACTCATATTTTGGCTAGATTTGGCTATTTTCTCGAAAGAAATTGCCAATACGTTCTAGGTAAAGAGAAAGATTATTCTTTTTGAATTTGACTTTGTTATAGGTCAATACAGTTCAGTTAACCTTTTAATATTTTGAACATCCCCCAACTTCCCTTAAAAATGGGGGTTTTAACCCTCTTTTACCCCGTTTTTAAGGGGGTCGCCATAGGCGGGGGGATCTCAACCCCAGCGTATTGTGTTATGGGTAGTGTCTTTTCTAACCAGAACCAGACAAAAATCTAACTAATCTTGTTCAGAGATTTTTTCAATCTCTCTGGGTTTACTTTAGATAGTAGAAGTTACAGTCGCTTCTTTCTAATGGAATAACTCAGGTTTATCTCTTAAGGTATACAAGACTAATTACACTGAATTAAATATTTTTTTTATTGATAAATAAAAAAATCGATATCAAAGCGAGGAAAAAATCGTCTTTGGTTGAAATTCATGTTTAAAATCAAACTTATTTAATAATCGGCTAAATATTTTTCCATAACAAAATTTATCAGATTTTGCCCTCTACGTTCCACCTCTTGTTGTTTCACAACCACAAAATTCTGGCTTTCAAAAAAAGGTTTAGCTGTAATACTGGCTTCTGTAAATAACTTTTCAATACCTAAAAATTTTGCTTTTGTTTCAAGCTGTTCTAATATTTTCTTCCCAATCCCTTTTCTTTGAAAATCTTTATGGCAGTAAAAACGGTCAATATGACCATTAGGCTCTAGTTCACCAAAACCAATAATTTTTCCCTGCTCCTCTGCTACATAAGTAAACTTACTTCCTAATCCTTTAATCCATACGTCAATATCCATATTTGCTGGTGCCCATGCATCTACTTGTTCTTCTGGATAATCATGAATATTCACCTCATGAACAGTGTCGTAGAACAATTTCATAATTTCTTCTGTATCAGCTGTTTCGTATATTCTTAATCTCATAAGAAAGGTAATTAATGGCAAATAATTCTACTATAAATATTATCAGCGCTGGTGAGACTACTTCAACTTACGAGCGCAGCCCTTTCCGTTTATATAGCAGAATTCAGGAGGAAAAAGGCTTATTATCTAGCTTGTAAACTAAAATACTTATACCTCAATACAGTTCAGTTAAGAAAAATTGTAGGTTGGGTTGCGCTTTGCTTAACCCAACCTACACAGTTTAAGATTTTTGGCGCTCACTGAACCGTATTGACTTATACCTCACTAAATAGTAAGCCAGTGTATAACGCAACGGAAAATGGGCTATCCCCAGAATGGTGTAATAGTCCTTTAAATATCTTGCCGTTAACATACCTGATCTTTTAATCAACAATTTAAAACTCCCAACTTGTGACTAGACAGCAAAGGGAAAAGTCTCTGGTGCTTCTTCCATATCCGAGTCGGGAGTGCGGTCTAGAGGTTGCACCCCCTTTGTATCATCTATGTGGATTACCGCATCAAATTGGTCTGGGAGACGAGCATAAAAGTAGTGACTGATGCGCTCAGTTTCTGGTTGGTAAATGACGCCGATCGCTCTTTCTAATTGTGGTTCTCTAAGTCCTGCAATTGCTGAATTGTTATCCCTTAGCAGTAGTAAAAATTGGGGCAATCCAGTCTGATGGAATAGGGCTTCATAGCTTCCTGCTAAGGCAGGACGAACTAGCTTGAGTTCAGCAGTTCCTCCCCAATTAGAAGCAGCGGTCACCGTACCTGTATAAGTAGTAAAGCCAATTAGCACCGCATCATCACCATAGCGATCGCGCACTAATTGACCCACATTTACTTCACCCATTACGTTCATATCAGTTGCCCGTGCGTCTCCTAGATGAGAGTTGTGTTCCCAGACAACCACTTTGCTTGGTTTTCCCTGTTGCTCATTTTGAGCAACTAGCTGCTCTAAGGTTTCTGCCATGTGGCGATCGCGAATATTCCAGGAAGACACCCGTCCCTGAAACATTGAACGGTAGTACGCCTCGGCATTTTTCACCAGCCGAGCGTTTTGCAGGGCATAGAATAACTCATCTGCTGCTCCCTGTCCGTCTTTTTGGATATACTCAGCAGCCCGACGTTGCAGTTCCTCTAGTACATTAACCACCTCTTCTTCACAGGATTTGGTTAGTCCAAAGCTAGTAGCATAGCCATAAGTCTGGGCATCTTCACCCAAATGCTCAAAACATGAGTAGCGATAACGGGCACGTTGGGCAGCTTCGGGATCAACTTTATCCAAGTAGTCGAGAACTGCTTCTATAGAGGTATACATGCTGTAAAGGTCTAGCCCATAAAAGCCAACTTTAACGGCATTCTTGGGGAGAGCATCATTATATTCACGCAGCCAGCTTACAAAATTTAGCACATCCGTGTTGCGCCACATCCAGGAGGGGAAACGTTGGAAACCGCAGAGTGCTTCCGCAGGTGTGGGATCTCCACTCACGCCCTGCACATAGCGATTCACACGATAGGCATCTGGCCAGTCTGCTTCAACTGCTACGGCTGTAAAACCCTTCTCTTGAATTAGTCGCTTAGTAATCTCAGCCCTTTGCTCATAAAACTCATGTGTTCCGTGGGTGGCTTCGCCAATTAGGACGAGACGGGCATTGCCAATTAAGTTCATCAATGGGTCGTAGTCTGCGGCTGCACCTGTCATTCGGTATGCAGACTCACCCACCGCATCGACTAGATTAGTTATCGTTGCGTTTACCATAGTTCGGAAGTAGTGATCAGATAATTAGTAATTCGTAGTACCACTACGCAGAAGCAAGCTACGTAATTCATAATTCAATTCTTTAACTACGAATTACGTTGATGGGTTCTTGATTCCAGATCGCCTCACAAGCCAGGGTTGATCCGGTTTTCTACCTATTCGATAAATTTTTAGCCTACTAAACTCAGCTTAAAAATCTCACACATCTCTTCCATCTGGCTAATGGCGCATGATGCCTGAGGCATCGATCTCTCTATGGGAGGAGCAATACATCGTAGAGGTGTAGAGCTTTCCCGGATTTCTCACCACATCTCTCAAAACCTTGTGCTCTTGAGCAGGGGAGCAGAGGAGAGTTCAAATACCAAGTTCTTTACCCTCTGCACCTCTGACCTCAAGCTTGTGAGAAATGCGGGCTTTGTACCCCTACCAATAACTGTGGAGTTAGTTAGTGAAAGTATACTTTTGTTACTAATTAACATCGTGATATTTGCTTAGTTGCTGGTTTTCCTCAGATTAAACCTCATATACACAATTTATATAGTACAAATATACTATTTTGCTGCTAAAATGCCTTAAAAGTCAGCTAGCCAAGCTTTGAGGTAGTATGAAAAAAATCCAAGACACGGACAAAAAGCCCATTTTGCTGAAAGTTTCGCTGTTGCAGCCTACATCTGTAACTACTGCCATAGTGCCACTGCAACCCCAGGATGAAAAAATCATTAGTGAACGGGAGCGTTTGATCGCACAAGTCGAACGCGTCAATCAGATGGCAGGAGAGTTAGAAGCAGCGATATTAGAGTTGAAAGCGATCGCTAACACACTTAATACTCAAAGACAGTACCCACTTTTGAACAAAGAGCTAGGCAAAAATATTTGTCAGTATTTGGCAGTTAGTGTCCCTTGGGTGAAACGAAAGCCAGATGAATCATTTATTTTGACGACGCGAAGAGTTGATTTATTCCGAGCCGAAAGGGAAGCGGCACTGCTAGCACAGCAACTTCGTCATCAAACCAAAAAAAGATTAGCATCGCAGAGACACAGAAAAAATAAGAGTGGGGCTGAAGCTGACACAAAATGCTTCTTTAAAAAAGTATTAGTCAACAAATCTTAAAATTATCAACATTCAACGGCAGCTCACCCCTGAGGTTGTAACAGTTATGCTGATTGAAGTGGCAGAAGGAACTTCTTCCTCAAAATTGCTAGATCCCACACTGCCATTGCTAATTGCCACCAACTGTGGTTTCAATTAGGCAAAGCTGCCCTAAAATTTGCACTTCCGTAAAATCAGAGTGCAAGATCGGGGACAATCAATCAGCGCACAGAAGAGGTAAAAAGAAGGTGTTAAAGACACTTTTAGTGATTGCCGTTGGTTTTTTACCGTCCCTGATTTCCCTATGGGTGATCCGCAAAACCCATGCGCGGTCACGCTTACGGCTCAGACAAGCAGCGATGAATTTTCCAGCAGTGCCGGGACGGCAAAACGTTAGACCGATTGAAGGCGATCGCTATTATTTAGAAGGGGTGGGTTACCTAATTGGCGACATCAGCTGCAAATTTAATGCCCGATCTGGCTACATCCGCTGTGCTGTCAATCCCGACGGCCCATGTAACGGTTGTCGCCACTACGAACCGAAGGGATTAGCTGGGAGTGAAAAAAGGCTTTAAGAGTCATTACTTAGTACTCAACTGAACTGAAAAAGCGACTTCATAGCACATTCCCAAATAGAACCGGGGAATGATAAAATCACTAATAATTATAATAATTTGTATTTACAAATACTTTGAATATTTGTCTTTGCATGGTGAAATAAGAATGATTTAATAGAATTCGTGCAAAACTGTAAATCTGCGTAATTTTGTTTGCAGATTATTAGATTTTGGCGAATATCTAATAACTACATGATTATCTAACGATGAACAACGCGATCGCTCGGACAACAGCATTATTATCAACTTGCGCTTTGCTATTAGCAGGCTGTGGTGGCGGCGGTGGCCCTGTGACTGTGACAAATTCTCCAAATACTACCAGAAATAACACTACAACCGACACCACCGCTACAACGAGTACATCGTCGGGTGCTATTCCCATCGGTATTGCCGTTGCTCAAACTAGCAACGTGGCATTACTAGGTCAAGAGCAAGTCGCTGGAGCCAAACTTGCCGAGAAGTATTTCAATAGTAAAGGTGGTGTCAACGGGACTCCAATTAAATTGGTGTTTCAAGATACTAGCGGTGATGAAGCCGGGACAATTAACGCTTTTCAAACTTTAATTAATAAAGATAAAGTTATTGGGATTGTCGGCCCAACTTTGTCACAGCAAGCTTTTAGCGCTGATCCGATTGCCGAACGTGCAAAAGTACCAATTATTGGGCCATCGAATACTGCTAAAAACATTCCCGAAATTGGTGATTACGTTGCTCGTGTTTCTGCACCAGTTTCTGTTGTCGCACCTAATTCGGTGAAAGCTGCACTGAAGCAAAATCCCCAACTTAAAAAAGTTGCAGTTTTCTATGCTCAAAATGATGCATTTAGCAAATCAGAAACGGAGATTTTTCAGCAAACGGTTAAGGATCAAGGTCTGGAATTAGTAACAGTACAAAAATTCCAAACTAGTGATACAGATTTTCAAAGCCAAGCTACCAATGCGATTAATCTCAAACCAGATTTGGTCATTATTTCTGGCTTGGCTGCTGATGGGGGTAATTTAGTCCGACAATTGCGAGAACTGGGTTATAAAGGTTTAATTGTTGGTGGAAATGGTCTAAATACATCGAATCTATTGTCAGTTTGTAAAGCACTTTGTGATGGCGTGTTGATTGCTCAAGCCTACAGTCCAGAACATCCAGGTGAAATTAATGCAGCATTTCGCAAAGCCTATACTGACGAATATAATAAAGAGCCACCCCAATTTAGCGCCCAAGCTTTTGCAGCAGTGCAGGTTTATGTCGAAGCACTCCAAGCTTTAGATAAAAAGAGCAAAGTCAACAAATTACAGCTACCAGAATTGCGGACACAGTTAAATAAACAGATACTTATCGGAACATACAATACGCCACTGGGCGAAATTGGTTTTACTCCCATAGGTGAAGTTGTTCAAAAAGATTTCTATGTAGCCCAAATCAAGATGGTAAAAGATGGAAACCAGGGTAAATTCACATTTCTAAAATAGTTGCTAGATGAATACCAATCTATTTTTGCAGCAATTATTAAATGGGTTATCCATCGGTAGTGTCTATGCAATTTTTGCTTTAGGATATACCTTGGTTTATTCCATTTTGGGCATCATTAATTTAGCTCATGGTGCGATTTTTACCTTGGGTGCATATTTCACTTATGCACTCATGGGTGGTAACTTTGGATTTAATGGCTTGTTGGCTAATGCAGCCCTGCCGATAAAATTACCATTTGCTATAGCCTTGATTTTAGGAAGTAGCTTGGCGGGATTGGTAGGGGTAGTGATGGAACGAGTTGCTTTTCAACCTCTGCGCCGTCAAGGATCTGATCCTTTACTAACTGTTGTTTCCAGTTTGGGGGTAGCAGTCGTAATTGTGAACTTAATCCAGTATTTAGTAGGCGCAGAAAGTTACACTTACCCAGCAAATACTTACGGTAATTTGCCACCTGCGATTAACTTTGGTAGTTCAGAAAACCCAATTCCTATTCGTAGCGTCCAGGTGGTGATTTTTGCTGTATCAGTTGTGATTGTGGCAATTCTTACCTATTTTATCAATCGAACTAAATATGGTAAAGCAATGCAAGCGATCGCAGAAGATCCAACTACAGCTAGTTTGTTAGGAATTAATAGCGATCGCTTTATCATCCTAACATTCTTCATCAGCAGTTTTTTAGCAGGATTAGCAGGAACTTTAGTCGCCTCTAGTGTTAGTATTGCTGGGCCATATTTCGGCATTGCTTTTGGCTTGCGGGGTTTAGCGGTAATTGTCTTAGGTGGTTTAGGTAGTATTCCCGGTGCAGTGGTGGGAGGCTTAGTTATTGGATTAGTCGAGGCATTTGTTCCTGCCGAATTCTCTGGATATAAAGACGCAGTAGCCTTTGGAATTTTGTTTATCATGCTATTAGTTAGACCCCAAGGTTTACTGGGACGGCGGTTTATTCAGAAAGTTTAAAGAGACGCAGCGCCATGAAAACATACACCAAACAGAAGTTAACTTTTGATCAATTTTTAGAACAGTGTCCAGAGGAAGGTTTATATGAACTTGTGGATGGGGAAATTGTAGAAGTGCGTGCAACCAGAAATCATGATGATGTCGCCAATTTTATATTGTTTGGTTTCAATGATGAAATTAGGCGACTAAACCTAAATTATGTAGTTAATAACACAGCAGTCTTTAAAACTATAACTGCTAATGGCATAGAACAAGGACGCAAGCCTGATGTAAGTGTCATAGATAAAGATAAATGGCGCTCCAATCGTTCTGCTTATGCTGCACTTGAAGAACCTATTCAATTAGCTGTAGAGGTGACATCAACTAATTGGGAAGATGACTACATTGATAAATTGGATGAATATCAACGTTTAGGTATTACAGAATATTGGATTGTAGATTATTTGGCAATTGGACTAAGAGAGTATTTAGGAAATCCAAAAGTTCCGGCTGTATTTGTTTTTCTATTAGATGCTGAGGGAAAATACCAACGGACACTGTTTAGAGGTTCAGAACGGATTGTGTCACGAACTTTTCCTGAACTAGCGCTGACAGCAGAGCAAGTATTAACAGCTTAATGGGTGATAAAAGCGATAGTTTGTTTAAGCTTAATCAAAATTTTTTAAAATGGCTGATTTTTTCGCTACTTATGGTTCTCTAATTGTCTCTATGGTATTGGGGGCGCTACTAGGGTTATCGCTTTACTTACCGCTCATGACAGGACAATTGTCTTTAGCTAGTCCAGGGTTTTATGCTTTAGGTGGGTATATTGCAGCGATTTTATCCACAAAAGTTTTGACATCTAGCAGTAGTTTCTTTCCCATCCCATTGTTGTTATTGGAGATGTTAATTGCTGGTGTAATTTCTGGCTTATTGGGTGTAATAGTGGGAATTCCGGCGTTGAGATTACGAGGAATTTATTTAGCGATCGCTACTATTGCTTTTGTGGAAGTTTTGCGCGTAATGTCCCTCAATCTGGATATTACAGGCGGTGCTGTTGGCATTTTTGGCATTCCTCAACCTTTTCAAACGCAAATTGAATATTTATGGATTGCTTTGCCCTTACTATTAATTAGTATGGTGCTGCTTTATCGTTTAGAACGCATCCGTGCCGGAAGGGCTTTTATCGCTATCCGCGAAGATGAATTAGCTGCGGGTGCAATGGGAATCGATCCCACTTATTACAAAGTTTTGGCGTTTACACTAGGGGCTATACTTGCAGGGGTTGTAGGTGCAATTAGCGCTCACTTCCTTAATACTTGGAATGCTCGTCAAGGTACTTTTGATTCCAGTATTATATATTTAACTTTTGTTTTGATTGGTGGTTCAAGAACTTTTTTAGGACCTGTAGTCGGAGGTATGGTATTTACAGCCTTACCAGAGATTTTGCGAAGCCTCGCTGATACTGGTGGTTTACCTAATTGGTTAGCACAGTTTTTGCGAGATGGTAGATTAATTATTTTTGGCTTACTAATAGTAATAGGTACAATCTTTTTTCCCCAAGGGTTAATTACTCCAGATATTTTTCAAAGACGTAAAATTCAAAAATGAACTATTCATAATAATATGCAAAAATATTCAGATGATGTCTGGGCAATTAAACATAATACCCGGAACCCCACCCCGCCAAAGCTGCGCTTTAGCTCCCTGCCCCTAATCCCCAGAGCAGGCCCCGAGTTCCCCGCAGGCGGGGAGGGGTTGGGGGTGGGGTTCTTTTGTTATGGGTAATTTGGCAGACATGATATCATACGTAACTCCAGCAGTTAACAGCAGTATTGTCTTAGAAGCAAGAGCATTGACTCGTCGATTTGGTGGTTTGGTGGCGGTAAATAATGTATCTTTTAGTGTAAATAAACATGAGATTTTTGGACTGATTGGCCCTAATGGTGCTGGCAAAACAACACTGTTTAATTTAATTACTGCCTTTATTCCACCTTCTAGCGGTCAATTAATTTATCAAGGTGCAAAACTTTCTCAACTGCGTCCTCATCAAATTGCTGCTTTAGGTATCGCCCGTACCTTCCAAAATATCCGTTTATTTGGTGAATTATCAGCGTTAGAAAATGTGATAATCGGCCGACATTTACACACTAAAAGTAATATGATCGCAGGAGTTTTGGGATTACCACCAGCGCCTAGTGAAGAACTGAAAACTAAGCAGAAAGCTTTATATCTATTGGATTTGGTGGGATTAAGCGATCGCGCTGACGAAAAAGCCAAAAACTTTGCCTACGGCGATCAGCGTCGCTTAGAAATTGCCCGCGCTTTAGCATTAAAACCGCAAGTCTTACTTCTCGATGAACCGGCTGCGGGGATGAACCCCAACGAAAAGCAGCAACTCAGTGAATTTATCCGTAGCCTGCGCGATCGCTTCAATTTGACGATTATCCTTATAGAACACCATGTACCATTGGTTATGGGTTTGTGCGATCGCATTGCCGTGTTAGATTTTGGTCAATTAATTGCATTAGGTGAACCAGCAGTTGTCAGAAATGATCCGGCTGTAATTGAAGCTTATTTGGGAAATGAATGAATTTATGTAGACATAATTACTACAAATTCGTCTAAAGAACTCACAGCGATCGCACTATCCATCAAAGTTTCTAATTTTTCCACACTTTCGCCCTCAAGCCTTACTTCCACTTCATGAGGAATTTCGCCAAAGCGTTGTTCCAACACCCGGATTAGCTGCCGTCGCGCACCCTGCTGAATACCTCTTTGCTCAATTTCTTGATACCAAGGCGATTCTCGCAATACTGCCATATCCCACCTCATGATTTGTTGCACTAAAGGCGTGTCCAACACAAAGCTAGCAAAAAATGCCAGCAATGATTCTAATTGGTTCAACTGTGCATCTGCTCGTAGCGCCTGTAGTGCGCGTTGCACAACTGATATCTC
This sequence comes from Nostoc sp. ChiQUE02, assembly GCF_034531305.2. Taxonomy (NCBI): domain Bacteria; kingdom Bacillati; phylum Cyanobacteriota; class Cyanophyceae; order Nostocales; family Nostocaceae; genus Nostoc; species Nostoc sp. ChiQUE02. The sequence continues at coordinate 220,212 of NZ_JAVRBN020000006.1, read as the reverse complement.
TCCACCTCCTCGCAGGATTGGCACAAAGGGTAACAACGATGGTAGTGGTTGCTCAAACACTATCTCAGCATCGATTTCCCATAAATTGATCGTGCGATAATCTTGGATGGCACGTAATCCCAAAAATTCCTGCTCGTAACTACTGACAATCGTTAAGGTGGATGGGGGCGGTAAAATATTGATCAGTACTGGGTAAGTTGGCAATCGGTAGCGTTCTTGTGCCAAGGCAGCATAGGCTCTCATCCGTAGAGGCATCTGTGTTGTGTAACGCAACTGTAGTTCATTAAGTACCAAAAAATCTCCGTGAGTGGCACTGTATGCCTTCACCAACACATCTGTTTCGCGGCTAATCCAGTGAAACTCAGAGCCAAGAATTTCTTTCGCCACGACTTCAGGACGCTGTGTCACCCATTTTACCCATGCATCAGGAGCTAAATTAATTAGTCGTTTGCTACCAATATCTGCTGCTTTTGCCACAGGACGCTTGTTATCTTTATCAGTAATTAATGGTACATCATAAAGATTGCGGTATCATGGCGTTGGTTTGAAGTTTCAGCAATGTCTACGAAGGGGTACGCCTACGCACTGTTTTAAGAAATGTATGATTGATGTATGTTAGGTTTTGAATCAACATTTCTGGATGTAAACCGCCGATGAAAGCCGATAGTAAGCCAAACTATACAATTTTAGAAGTTCAAGAACTTGATGTTAATTATGGCGGTATCCAAGCTCTTAAAAAGATTAATTTAATTATTCAAAAAGGCGAGGTAGTTACTCTAATTGGTGCTAATGGTGCTGGTAAAACTACCACACTCCGCGCCATATCTAAAGTAGTTAATCCTAAAAGTGGCGTAATTATTTATAATGGACATAATATTAACCGCCGCCAAACTCATGAAGTTGTACAACTTGGTATCGCCCATTGTCCTGAAGGACGTAGAGTATTAGCGCGGCAAACAGTATTTGATAATTTACTTTTGGGTGCTTATATTCGCTCCAATCAAGCTGAGGTAAAAGCAGATATTCAGCGACAATTTGAGCTATTTCCCCGTTTGTCACAAAGACGCAATCAACTGGCAGGAACTCTCAGTGGTGGTGAACAACAAATGTTAGCGATCGCTCGTGCTGTAATGAGTAAACCACAACTCTTACTTTTAGACGAGCCTAGCTTAGGTTTAGCACCTGCGATCGTCCGGGAAATCTTCTCTATTATTGAAAATCTCCGGGCTACAGGTGTGACTATTCTGTTAGTTGAACAAAACGCTAACCTCGCGCTGCAAATTGCCGATCGCGGTTATGTTCTAGAAGCTGGTTCTATAACTTTAACAGGTGCAGCATCAGAATTGATTAGTGATGAGCGAGTTAAAAAAGCTTATTTAGGGTAATTAATTAAATGAAAATTTGGGAGGTACAAGCGGATGGTAAAATCACCAACTAAACCCCTAACTTTAGAAGAGTTTTTAAAACTACCAGAAACAAAACCTAGCTCAGAATACATTAACAGTCAAATTATTCAAAAGCCAATGCCTCAAGGAAAACATAGTAAATTACAGGGTAAGTTAGTCACAGGTATAAACGAGGTAGTTGAGAATCGAAAAATTGCCCTTGCTTTTCCAGAACTGCGGTGTACTTTTGGCGGACGTTCAATTGTCCCTGATGTAGCTGTGTTTGCTTGGGAACGGATTCCCATAGATGAACGTGGAGATGTGGCAAATGTTTTTCACACGTATCCAGACTGGACGATTGAGATTCTCTCGCCGGATCAAAGCCAGACTAAAGTAACCGGAAATATTCTACATTGTTTAAAACATGGTAGTGGCTTCGGTTGGCTGATCGATCCAGATGAGCGTTCTGTTTTAGTTTATCCACCAAAGCAGCAACCAGAACTTTTACAAGAAGAACAAGAAATATTACCAGTTCCCGATTTAGTCAGCGGCTTTCAGTTAACTGTAGGGCAATTATTTGGATGGTTGAAATTGTAAGCAATTATATAAATTCCTATATATAGCAGTCCTAAATCTTTTGTGAAAATTATATCTCTCTCTTTTATTTCTTCCCTTTGCGTCCTTAGCGTCCTTCCCTTCGGGACGCTTCGCGAACGCGGTTCGTTTTCAAATTTTATATTTTTCACGAATCAAATAGGATTGCTATAGCTTTGGGAAAACTAAAGGGATGCTTACAATAACCCTATCTTGGTACCAGACTATAGACGCTTAACCAGTATTTTCTGGTAACAATTCCTTTGTTGATAGGATTGTTACTACTGGAGTTTATCGCCTAAAAAGTTTATGTCATTTACAGATAAATTTAACCAACTTGCAGCAATCCTTTCTAATGAACTGGGTGTGCAAACAAAAGATATTACTCTTAATACACGGCTTCGGGAAGACCTCAAAATAGATGGTGATGATGTTGATGAACTATTTTGTAAAATTACTGAACAGTTTGGCATAGATTGGCAGGGGTTTATTTTTTACCGCTACTTCCGTGAAGAACCACATTTATTTTCTTTACTTTTTGAGTGTTACTATCGCAAACGTCACGGCATACTCAAAACAATTACCGTCAGCCATCTACTATCAGTTATTGAGTCTGGAGTTTGGTTTGAACCGTCCCAATCTGATACTTACATTTGAGTTCATTACACAATCTTAACTAATTTATACCTATAAGTTTTCCTGATCGTTAGTATTATTAAATATTATTACGATTTTTGTCATATATTAATATTTGCAGCCCTCCTTGCAGATATCTATATATTTGTTTAGCGGCGAATTCTATTCACCGGAATAATTAAACCCATGAGTCAAATAGTCTGGATCGCAAGACACGCTAACCGCCTCGATTTCGTAAACCCTGATTGGTTTCTCACCGCCGAACGACGCTACGATCCACCCTTGTCTGATGATGGTATGGTGCAGGCACAACAGTTAGCTAGACGATTGAAAAAAGAAAAGATAGCCCATATTTTCGCTTCTCCTTTTCTGCGAACTGTACAAACGGCAAACGCAGTTGCAGAAATGCTCAACTTGCCGATCAAACTCGAAACAGGTTTGAGTGAATGGCTAAACCCAGTTTGGATGACAGAAGAACCCGAAAGACTCTCAACTCCAGTATTAGCAGAGTTATTCCCTAGAATTGACACCAGCTATACTTCGCGCATCGCCGCTAAATATCCTGAAACTCACGAAAAAGTGCGAGAACGTTCTGGGCAAACTGCTAGATGTTTAGCTACTGAGTTCTTCCCAAAAGATATCCTGCTAGTAGCACATGGCGCATCGGTGTTAGGGGGAGCAATGGGGCTAGTGGGGGAAATTGCCAAAACAGAAGTTAAAGCTTCTTTATGTTCGCTGGTAAAAGTGGTACGCCAAGAACCAGAATGGTTATTAGAACTAACGGGAGATACTTCCCATTTAACCCACATAGAAGAAGTTATTCGATTTGCTTAAACCTCTGATAGGGATTTGTGTTCATGACTTCTGCTAGGTTGGGTATATCCTACAAAAAAAGTAATTAATTCACGAATAAGTTCTATGACTTTATTACTAGCAGGAGATATCGGCGGTACGAAAACTATTCTGCGATTGGTTGAAACATCAGATTCACCAGCTTTACATACTATTTATCAGGAAACTTATCACAGTGCTGATTTTCCCGATTTAGTACCGATAGTGCAGGATTTTTTGGTCAAAGCTAACACACCAATACCACAAAAGGCTTGTTTTGCGATCGCAGGTCCCATTGTCAAAAATACTGCCAAACTGACCAATTTAGCCTGGTACCTAGATACCGAACGTTTAGAACAAGAATTGGGTATTCCACATATTTCTTTGATTAACGACTTCGCCGCCATTGGCTATGGCATTTCAGGTTTACAAAAACAAGACTTGCACCCGTTACAAGCTGGCATATTTCAACCCGAAGCCCCCGTTGCCATTATTGGTGCTGGTACTGGCTTAGGACAAGGATTTTTAATTAAACAGGGAAACTACTATCAAGTCTTTCCCTCAGAAGGTGGACATGCTGACTTTGCCCCTCGAAACGAGATCGAGTTTCAACTGTTGAAATACCTGCTGGGTAAACATGATATCCAGCGCATTTCTGTAGAACGCGTGGTTTCTGGAATGGGAATTGTGGCGATTTACCAATTTTTGCGCGATCGCAAATTTGCTACCGAATCACCAGATATTGCCCAAGTCGTCAGAACTTGGGAACAAGAAGCGGGACAGGAAGAGAAAAGTGTCGATCCTGGCGCTGTCATTGGTACATCTGCACTAGAAAAACGCGATCGCCTCTGTGAACAAACTTTGCAATTATTTATAGAGGCTTACGGTGCAGAAGCGGGGAATCTCGCCCTAAAACTCCTACCTTACGGTGGTTTATACATTGCTGGTGGGATTGCGCCCAAAATCCTGCCCTTAATCCAAAACAGCGGTTTCTTATTAAATTTCACCCAAAAAGGTAGGATGCGCTCTCTCCTAGAAGAGATACCCGTGTATATTATTCTCAACCCGCAAGTCGGCCTAATTGGTGCTGCTTTATGTGCTGCTAGGTTATAACAGCTAGCATCATCAGTGAGATCAGCATCTCAAAAGGCAAAAAATATGACAATTAAAGGTCTGTTGCCATTAATCGCCGTCACCCTTGTCTGTGGTGGCTCTGTTCTCGTGGAAGCGCGTCAACCCAAACCTCCGGTAGCTCTTGTCAAACCAAAGGTTTCTCAACCCGTGCAGCCAAAATGGAAGTTATACACTGCTCCAGATGGGCGCTTTACTATTTTGATGCCAGGAAGCCCCAACAGAACTACCCAATACCAAAAAACTTACATGGGGGAAATTAACTTAGAAATATTTGTTGCTCAACCACCAAAGCAGCAAGTAGCTTATGTAGTTGCTTACAATGATTTTCCTTATAGTTACGGTCAAATAACTGATCCCCAAGCTGTACTTAATAATGCACGGGATATGGCTCTCAAGACTACGAAGAGTAATTTAATTAGTCAACGAAACATTCGTAGTTCCAATAATCATCCTGGCAAAGAAATTGAGTACATCAATTCTGGAGGGAAAATCACTAAAAGTAGAATGTATGTTGCCGAAGGAAGACTATATCAAGTAATGGCAATAACTACAAAAAAACAGCAGAAGATATTAGCTAAAACCATTACGGGATATTTAAATTCCTTCCATGTAGTTTTGAAAAAATGAAATAACTAAAACTTTTACAGATGAGCTTTGCAATTAATTTGATCGCAACGCTTCGACAAAATTCAAGACCAGTGTGGTATTTTGCAGTTATTGGATATCAGCCGTCCCGTTGCGATCGATGACATATATTGGAAAATGAAACTTGTACGATCGTTGTTAAAGTTCCTCTTTCGCAATATTATGAGCGAATTACAGACCCAACTAGCAACCGATACCTGGATAGCAGCAACTTGGGATGAATATATCCAAATAATTGAAAATCCTGCATACGAAAAAGCCAAGGGCTACTACCACAATGGACAGATGAGGATTGAAATGCCGCCAATCGGGAATGACCATGCCAGCGACCATACAATTATTATCTTTGCTGTTAACTTGTTTGCCAGTATCAAAGGCATTGCTTTAAATGGTAAGGATAATTGTACATATCGGAAAACAGGTTTTAATGAAGCTCAACCTGATGTGTCTTATTATATTGGCGAGAATGCTGATGTCATTCCCTACGGCACTTCTATCATTAATCTAGATATCTATCCACCACCAGATTTAGTTATTGAAGTAGCTAATACCTCACTTGCTGACGATCAAGGTGAAAAACGACTTTTATACGAAGATTTAGGAGTGAAAGAATACTGGATTTTAAATGTCCAGAATGTCCAAGTTATGGCTTTTGCTATTGAAAACCAAGGTAGTAGGCGGATTACGGAATCTCAGGTATTACCAGGATTAGCTATTTCTTTATTAAACGATGCATTACGCCGAACTCGTCAAATAAATCAAAGTCAAGTTGGTGCTTGGTTATTAACCCAATTTCAGCAATAATTACAAACTGCTTTGCTGTAGGGAATGGGGAGTAAGGAAAAAGCAAAAGATACAGAGCAACTAAAGCCCGATCGCACTATAGCAATCTTATTTGATTTGTGAGAATTGCAAGCCGTAGATTCCCAGCTTCTCCAAAAAGTCGGGGATCTTGTTTCTCACGAATAGTTCAGGATTGCACTAATACACTGTGGCTAAAGTCACCCATTCAGGTGAAGTCATACAGACTACTACCGCCTAGTATGAAGGAACATTAAGAAACGATGAAGCGAATTATGCGTCTAGTTATTACTTGACTCATAAAAATTTAATATCAAAGCTTTAACAACTCCGTATTATCTATTTGCCCTCTAACTAAAGGCTACTTTATATATAACAAGATTTACAGGCTTATCTAATATGGCTACGCATATAGAAATTCCAGTTATTGGCAAAGTTAAGTATCCATTACGCTGGCTGATGGGGCTGATGGCAGGAAGTGCTTTGCTTGTGGGTACAGTAACAACCTACACTTTGGTTAATCAAGGGGCAAATAAGGAAGATATTGCTCAATTAACTGTGCCAGTAGCAGCGCAAAACGTTACTTTGCGGATTACAGCTAGTGGCAAAGTCGTGCCAGTTCAGAGTGTAAATATTAGTCCGAAGAACCCTGGAGTGCTGTCGCAATTATATGTGGAACAAGGCGATCGCATTCAAAGAGGGCAAATTCTCGCCCGCATGGATAGTGCCAGCATTGAAGCACAAAAAAGTCAGTCTCTTGCCAACTTAGCGCAAAGTCAAGCACAGTTAGCCCAAGCCCTTGCTGGTAATCGTCCTCAAGAAATTGCTCAAGCTAGGGCCCGTTTAGCCCAAGCTCAAGCCCAGTTAACTCAAGCCCGGGCTGGTAATCGTCCCCAAGAGATTGCTCAATCTCAATCTCAAGTTGATGCGGCTCAAGCAAAAGTTAATTACACCAGTGAACAGGTAAAGCGTTACCAATACCTATATCAAGAGGGAGCAGAGAAAAAACAATTACTCGATCAAGCCATCAGCGAAGACAAAAGTGCTAGAGCCAGTTTAGAAGAAGCTAAAAAACGATTGTCGTTAGTCCAAAGTGGCACTCGGACTGAGGAAATCGCCCAACGCCAAGCAGCTGTGAATGAAGCACGAGCAGCATTGATACTGTTGGAAGATGGCACTCGTTCTGAGGAAATTGCTCAACGCCAAGCAGCTGTTGCATCCGCTGAGGCTCAGTTGAAGGGTGTGCAAGTGCAGTTAGATGAGACTATTATTCGCGCTCCTCTTTCAGGAATTGTGACTCAAAAGTATGCCGATCCAGGGGCATTTGTCACACCCACAACTTCTGCTTCTACTAGTGCATCGGCAACTTCTAGTTCAATTGTCGCCGTAGCACGTGGTTTAGAAATATTAGCTCAAGTTCCAGAAGCCGATATTGGCAGAATTAAACCGGGACAGCAGGTGGAAATTGTCGCTGATGCTTATCCTGATCAAGTCTTTAAAGGTCATGTGCGCCTGATTGCTCCCGAAGCAGTGGTGGAACAAGGTGTAACATCTTTCCAGGTGCGGGTTGCTCTTGATACTGGCACAGATAAACTGCGTTCTGGCTTAAATGTGGATCTGACTTTCCTGGGCGATCGCGTTAATAATGCTTTAGTACTACCAACGGTGTCAATCGTCACCGAAAAGGGTCAAACTGGCGTACTTGTGCCAGATGCAAACAATAAACCCCAGTTCCGCGAAGTTACAGTTGGTGCACAAATCCAAAACCAAACTCAGATTTTAGGGGGAGTTAAAGAAGGCGATCGCGTTTTTGTGAACCCACCCAAAGATTACAAAATCGAAAAGGCAAAAGAACAGAATAATTCGTAATTATTAAGAAATGAATTTTTTAGAAAGTGTCCAAATGGCCGGGAAAACCCTGCTGTCAAATAAGTTGCGTAGCGCCCTGACGATGCTGGGTATAGTTATTGGTAATGCCTCAGTAATTGCCATGATTGGCATTGGTGAAGGAGGGCAAAAATACGTTAATAAACAGCTGGAGTCACTAGGGCCAAATGTGCTATTTGTACTGCCGGGTAATCAAGAAACTCAGCGGATCTCCTTTGAAGTGCCAAAAACTCTGGTGTTACAAGATGCGGAAGCGATCGCTTCTCAAGTACCAACTGTAGTGGGAGTTGCGCCAGAGTTAAATAGAAGACAGGTAGTTATATACCGCAATAGAAACACCGATGTCAACATCATTGGCACAACTCCCAGCTTTCTATCTGTGCGGGATTTTGAGACTGCTAAAGGTAGGTTTTTCTCTGAGGTAGACATCAAGCGAAGTAACCAAGTCGTTGTGTTAGGTGGAGACTTGGCAGAAAAACTATTCGGTAATAGTAACCCCATAGGTCAACAATTACGAGTTGGAAATACCAGCTTTCAAGTCATTGGAACGTTAACAGCCAAAGGTTCCAGCGTGGGAGCAGATTATGATGATGCTGCTTTAATACCGATTACAACTTCAGCAAACCGACTTGTGGGAAAGAATTCTCCCTATGGTATTGCTTTAGATTATCTTGTCGCTGCCGCTCGTGATTCCGAGAGCGTCGATGCAGCAGAGTTTCAAATTGCTAATTTGCTGCGTCTACGCCACAAAATTAATGGTGAAGATGACTTTACCCTCCGCACTCAAAAAGATGCTTTGCAAACTGTTGGTCAAATTACAGGTGCATTGACAATTATGCTAGCAGCGATCGCCGGGATATCTTTGTTTGTCGGCGGCATTGGCATTATGAATATTATGCTTGTCTCTGTCACCGAACGCACCCAAGAAATCGGATTGCGAAAAGCGATCGGGGCAACTGAGCAAGATATTTTGCTACAGTTCATCATTGAGGCAGTAATAGTTTCCGCAGCAGGCGGTCTAGTTGGGACTGCGGTTGGTATCAGTGGCATTCTATTAGTAGGAGCCTTGACTCCTCTAGAAGCGAGTCTTTCTCCTGTAGCAATTAGTATGGCAGTTGGTGTCTCTGGGGGTATTGGTTTATTCTTTGGCGTTGTTCCTGCACGTCGCGCTGCTAAACTCGACCCGATTGTGGCTTTGAGAAGTGCTTAGTGAATTGAGAGTAACCAGCTAGCAAACTCAGCGGGGTAGTGTTCGGCAAGGTATTTGCAGGTATTATCGTAGGCCGAGGCGTAGACGCTTTGCGGCTTGCCGTTAGGCATCGCTTACTACGTGACTATGCGGAAACGCTTCTTTACAAGACGGTACGCGTAGGTAACATTACAACGTTGGTCATCAACATTGCAACATGAAGGAGTAACATTACAACGTTGGTTATCAACATTGCAACATTAAGGAGAAACATTACAACGTTGGTTATCAACATTACAACATTGCTCACTAACATTGCGCGGCTCGCCAACAAGTCATAATAGAGAAGGTGTTACATGATACTTACACCTGACTATGAACGAACAGCGCCTGCAAGTTTATTACCAGCTAATCAAAAGTCTGCTAAATTCCCCTGATGGGGAAGAACCGGAGATATTAGCAGCTAATACAGAATTGCTAGATGCTCGTTTCTTGCAGGTGTTGGCAGCAGTAGCAAATCATTTTGCACAGCAGGGAGAAGAAAATACTGCAAACTGGTTGAGAAACCTAGCAACACAACTCACCCCAGAAGATAACGAGCGTAGACGCATTAGCGAAGCGGTAGCGACGTTCGCGTAGCGTCTCGCAGAGAAGGAGCGTCAGCAGCGTCAGCAGCTTGTCGTAAGACATCGCTATAATTGCGTCTCTAACAACTAATGACCAAATTCTTATGTCAAACACTATTTCAATTACCGATTCTCTAATTCCTAATCCCGTCCCGAAATCAACTATTATTCGGTTAGAAAATATATATAAAGTCTATGGCAGCGGTGAAACCGAAGTCAAAGCACTCAACGATGTGAATTTAACTATCCATGAGGGCGAATATTGTTCAATTATGGGGCCTTCTGGGTCAGGTAAATCTACAGCCATGAATATTATCGGCTGTCTAGACCGACCCACAGGCGGACATTATTACTTAGATAATATTGATGTGGCGCAAATGGACGATCGCTCTTTGGCACACATCCGTAATAAAAAGCTGGGGTTTGTCTTCCAACAATTCCACTTATTGCCCCAGCTAACAGCCCTAGAAAATGTCATGCTGCCAATGGTGTATGCTAGTGTGAATCCAAAAGAAAGAAGCGATCGCGCTACAGTTGCACTGACACGAGTCGGTTTAGCAAATCGCCTTAATAACAAACCAACTCAACTATCTGGTGGACAACAACAAAGAGTAGCGATCGCTCGTGCGATCGTCAATCGTCCTGTGGTACTCTTAGCTGATGAACCCACAGGCGCACTTGATTCGCGCACAACCCAAGAAGTCTTAGATATTTTTGGCGAACTTAACGCTAGTGGAATCACCGTTGTCATGGTAACTCATGAGCCAGAAGTTGCTCGTCAAACCCAGCGCATCGTTTGGTTCCGTGATGGTCAGGTGGTACACTCCAACCTAACTCCATCTGACTTGAATCAGTTAGCTGTCTCATAGATTATTAAAGTCCGCCTTCGCGGACTTTGTTTGTGTAGCCGCGACTTCTAGTCGCCAGCGCTGATTACAAACTTGAGGTTTTGCCAGTTTCTGCTTGCGTTGCGATCGGCTTAACATCGGTGTAACCCACTTCACCAGCTATTGTCCGAAATACCGAAATTTGCTCGTCAAAATCTAGTTTTTCAATCTGGGAAACCAGATCGTTAATTGCCTTAGTTGGTTCGTAGCTAGCTGGTAAGTCAACCACCGTATCCCCCATAGCTACTGCCCAAGCATACCAAACTAACAGCTGGTTGTTTTCTTTTATCGCCCCATAAGCACGGGAATATTCTGTATCTTTGCGGTTAACTATATCCCGCATAATATCTAGTTGCTGCTCATCTGATAATTCAAAATAGTCTTTTAGCAGAAGTGGTGCTAACTCTGGTTCGGCAGCAGCGGGAGCCGCTGGCGTGATAGAATCACCCATTTTTTTATAAACCAAATAGAACCAAGCTAATTTTGCATCAGTATCTAAATTATTAAACGCATCCACCAATTTTTGAGATTCATTGCTCTGGGCTTGAGAAATAGTTTTATCGTAACTTGCAGTCATAATTTTATTTCCAAAGAAATTTTACAGGCTAAACTAAGGCTTACCAAAGTTTGAGCATCAAATTCTACTATCGAGAGAAAGAGTTATATTAATGGCAAATTGCAGTTTTAATCTACCTTTTAATAGAGGTAAAAGTCTCTCCCAAGGGAGCATGAAAAGAGTTAATTACTTTGCTATGATTTCTCAAGTAAACAATAAAAAATTTAATCTAAGGTTTTAATTATGCCTGATGAAGTAAAGCCCAATGTTAATGAAGCTCCCACCCATGATGCCCAATTAGCTGCCGAAAGCATAGCTAGTGGTGAAGAAAAAGCGCCAAACGTCGATTTTGATGCTGATTATGCAACTGCACAACAATTCAGCGTTAGTGAAGTTGACCGCACAGGTAAAGGTGCAGCAGCAGCCGAAACAGCGACTGCACCTAAATATCAAACCTCTAAACCACAAGAGACAAAAACACAAGCGCAGTCAACAGGTAATCCTGATGATTATGCAGAGTTAGCCAAGGAAGTTGGGAATTCTAAGACTGAGGGTGTAACTAGTGTCAGTGATGATCTAGTCGAACAAGCTTTGGAAAAGGGTGAACGGAAAAATTAAGTTTTCCTGGTATCTTACTATTTTGTAGGGTGGGTATTGATATATATGGCCCACCCTACTATTTTTGTCATTTGTCAATAGTTAAGATTTTCCTATCGACTTTTGACTATTGATTAATTAACGACCATTCATCACTTCTAGTAGTTCGCTAGGCCGCTGAATTAAATAATCTGGATTTTGCTTGGCTAGTACTTCTGGTGAGTTAAAACCCCAAGTCACTGCAATCACTTGGATATTTGCTTTCTTTGATGCTTCTATATCTCTGGTTTCATCTCCGACATAAATAACTTCTTGAGGTTTGAGTTGTTTTTGTCTCAATACATTATTGATTATCGTTGTTTTACCAAAAATCGTAATTCCTGAATATATAAAATCAAATAGGTGATTTAAATCATTGATTGTCAGAAACTCCGTAACATTATCTTTAGAATTGGAAGTAATAATACCCAGTTTGTACCCTTGATTTTGGAGTTCTATTAATGCTTCTTTAATTCCCGGAATTGGCTTTAATTCTGGGATTTTGTTCTTTAATTCCCCTTTAACTTTTTTAACTAGGAAAGGGATCTTAAATAGAGAAACTCCTGAGTACTTAATGATTTCTCTAGATGTTAAGTTTTTAAGGAAGGCTAATTGGTCTGGACTTATATGTCTATAACCAAAATCTACTGCTAGACGATTAGCAATACTTACAAGGGCATCAACTGTATCAGCAATTGTGCCATCAAAATCAAAAATAATTACTTTCGGGGTCATTCTTTGCCGGGATGCGTCAAGATTAGCTAGGGCGTTGCGTCGTAACATTTCTGGCTTAATCCGCCGCAAGGCAGATGCTGGAAATCGTTTATCCCACTCCTGATCTGAGATTTGGGCTAATTCTAGCAGGTGAGGAGCAATATTCCCAGGATAAGGCTGAAACTCTGCAATATCAGTTGTTTGGGCAAAACGTTGATTCCAAGGACAAACATCTTGGCAAATATCGCAACCAGCAACCCAGCCTTGCAAATGAGGTGTGACTGTCTCTGGCAATTTCTCTGCCCGATTTTCAATTGTATGATAAGCAATGCAGCGATTAGCATCCACGACAAAAGGCTGAGTAATTGCACCTGTAGGACAAGCCTGAAGACAACGAGTACAGCTACCGCAGTGTTCTGTATGGGGGCGATCGCTCTCTAGATCCAAATTGGTCAACACTTCTCCCAAAAATACCCAGGAGCCATATTCTCGTGTAATCACATTACCATTTTTGGCAATCCAACCAATTCCGGCAAGTTGAGCCAACACTTTATCTTGCACCGGACCAGTGTCTGCATAATAACGAGTTCGTACGCCTGCATCAAGTGATTCTAGCCATGTAGATAGCTGCTTGAGTTTTTTATGCATCACCTTGTGATAATCCCTTCCCCAGCCATAGCGGGAAATTTTGGCGTATTCCTCGCCTTTGGGACGTTGATGTGGTGTGTAGTAATTCAGTGCCACACACACTAGCGATCGCGCTTCTGGCATCACTAAGCGGATATCCTGACGTTTTGGGTTAGCCATCCATTCCATATCGGCGTGATAACCCAGTTCAATCCATGCTTGCAACCTCTGCGCTTCTGTGGCATCTACCCTATCTACAGCAGCAATTCCAACTTTGTGAAAGCCCAACTCGCTGGCTTTTTCTTTCACCACACTGCTGCTTGTTACGGAATACTGATTCATTTTTTTATCTGCTTTTTGCCTAACTAAAGGCATGTTAATTCTACATTACTTAGTCAATACATTTAATGAAGATTTGTTACTTAGTATACATATAAGTTTTATTTATAACCGAATGTGCTACCTCTTTGATCCTGGATAAGCTTAATTTTTTTCTTTTTAAAGAGAGTTAGAGAGAATCAAGTCTTAACCCAAGTGTATTGATTTATAGTCTGGAAACTAATTCTTTAGAAGATGCTAATTCAGGTTTGTCCAATTACAGCAGATTTTAATTCGGTGAAGTACATAACCTAAGTCTCCTAACCAGACATCAAGCTTGTTTTACTTCTGACTTCTAAATTCTGCTGTAAAACTTCCATCGTCAGGGAGATTTTTATAGATATAACAATCTATCTCAAAAGCAGCTTTCTTTTTATCTACTTTTGTATTGAAATTAATATTTAGTTAGCATAATACAGACGATTCTATGACCTCTGCTGAATTTATATCCCCATCGCAGTTGAAAGAAGAATTCCAGATTGAGGGAATTACAGAACCAAGTGTACTGCGCTATTTTGAAACCTTAAATGCAGGAGACTTTGAGGCAACTGCTGCCTTATTTGCGGTAGATGGTGTGATGCGTCCACCATTTGAATCTGATATTGTGGGGACAGAGGCGATCGCAGCCTACTTAAAACAAGAAGGTCAACATATTAAAGCTTACCCCAACACAGGAATAGCCGAGACTTTAGAAAACGCTACGATCCAAGTCCAGGTTACAGGCAAAGCCCAAACTTCGTGGTGTAGTGTGAATGTCTTGTGGTTATTTATCCTCAACCAAGAACGGCAAATTTTTTATACTAGAATCAAACTTTTAGCTTCTCCCCAAGAATTACTTTCTTTACGTCGTGAAAAGTAGCAAATAACTATAATGGCTTAGGCAATGTTTGATATACTTAAAACCAAATCTAGGCATTGAAAATTCCTATAAACAGATGACTGGAAAAATAGTAATTTTTGTCTATTGGACTAATTCGGGTAAAGTAGCTTCTAACTTGAGACAGTTGGCACCATCAACCTGCAACTGGTAATCTACCTTATCCATGAGACGATTCATAATCAGCCAACCATAACCACCTTCTTGTTTTTCCAGCGGGTTTGGAGCGTAGTAGTTAGACATATCAAAGCCTTCGCCGTAGTCCCAAACTTCTAGGGCAAGATCCCGATCTTTCACTTCCAAACGTAGTAAAATCGGTAAATTTGGTTTGTCCTTGTGGGCATGACGGACTGCATTTGAGTAAGCTTCTACTAAAGCCAGTCTCAAACGACTTGATTGCCGCGACCAATCCACAGATTCTCCTAGCTGGATTTTCAAACATCCCAGCAACCAGTTTTCTACAATATTAAGAAAATTCAAATCACTTGGTACATGAAGCTCACTTTTCATGACTTACAAAATCTCCAGCGAAAGTATAGTTTGATCGTCTTCTTGAACGTGATTATCTGCCTGGATGCGAGCTAGTAAATGATTAAGAGAAAGTGGTTTTTGCTCTTGTTGTAAGAGTTGCCAAAGACCATCTTGATTCAGCATAGAACGGTTCACTGGCTCAACCCCAGGCACTGTTTTTGCTGCTAAATCAGGATCATTTGATACCATTGCTTCTGTAATTCCATCGCTGGCTAGTAACAATGTGTCTCCAGCAGCGAGAACCAAGCGACCAGACTGTGCCTGCCACTTAGGCAAAATCCCCAAAGGAACGCTGCGGACTTTGAGGTAATTGGGATTGTCGGCTAAAGTCGAACAGCGTGACCATAATAGTGGATAGATATGACCGGCATTAGTGTAGACGAGTTCCTTAGTGCTAGGGGTATAACAGGCTAACACAAGAGTAATGAAATAATTATTGCTAATTAAATCTTCACTTAGAGCGTGGTTGAGGTTCTGCATGACCACATTCGGCTCGGCTGGCGCTTCTTGAGACAATTCTCGGCGCAAAACTGAAATAATACTAGCCATAAATAAAGCAGCTGGGACGCCCTTGCCAGAAACGTCACCCACTGCCAACCACAAGTCGCCTTTGGGATGAACAAACACTTCAAAAAAATCGCCTCCTACTTCCCGCGCGGGATAGCAGCAGGCTTGCACCTTCACACCTTTAATGTCAGGTAAACTTTGGCGTAGCAAGTTGTATTGAATTTGACGAGCCACCTCCAACTCAGTGTGAATCTGCTGTTGCTTTTCTTGAAGGCGCTGGTAGAGTTTTGCTTGAGAGAGGGCTAAGGCTGCTTGTTCGGCAACACCTGCAATCAGTTGGATGTCTTCGTCTTCCCAGGGGCGATCGCTTCCCCATTGATGGAGGGCCAACACAGCCAACAGGTGCTGCTGATAGCTCAGTGGCACAACTAGATGGTGACAAGGATTACCGTTATATACATCTTGAGCAAGTTGATAATGACGAGTTTCCAGCACTTTTTCGATTAAAATACTGGGATCGAAGAAGCAATCTGATACCTGGGATTGAGGATCGCGGTAAAAAAACTGGTCTTGTGTCAGGCGATCGCCCTCTACTGGTTTGAGTAAGCAACTGGTAGCTTCAAATGTTTGTCCAATAGTTGCTACAATCTTTTGCAGCATACTGTCGTAGTCTAAAGATTCCCGAATTGCCGTTGTTACAGCATTAAACAAAGATTCTCGCCGTAGGGCCCGACGCAACTCTTGCGTGCGCTTCTTAACTAGGCGATATGTATCAGTGGCTTGCTCAACTAACGCTCTCAGCCGATCCGGATTCCAGGGCTTGGTAATGTACTTGAATACCTGACCGGAGTTAATCGCATCCACCAAATCTTCGACATCAGTAAAACCAGTTAACAAAATCCGAATCGTGTCTGGAAAGCGTTCTACGGTGCGACTAAAAAATTCAGTGCCATTCATTTCTGGCATTCTTTGGTCAGAAATAATCACCGCCATTTCGCCAAATTGATCCAAGATTTCCAGAGCACCAAAGGCATGATTGGCTTTATATACTTGAAAATCTCGCCTAAAAGTGCGGTAGAGTAAGTCTAAGTTATCTGGCTCATCATCTACCACCATGAGCTTAAGTTTGTCCACCCCGATCTCAGCCATATTTGACTTTAGTTTTCACATATTTGAATGGCGAGATAGTGTGATGTTTATCCCACCTGATAAGTAACAGAAAATTAGAGAAGCTATTCACTTTGAAAATATCACTTTTTCAAAGTTGTGAGTTTCCCTAGATCGTCCTCAATTGCTCTACACAAAGTTAAATTTATCCAACTAACCCAGAACGCAAGGCGCGGACTGCTGCTTGGGTACGGTCATCGGCACATAGCTTATTCAAAATATTCCGAACGTGAGTTTTAACAGTCCCTACAGTGATGTAAAGTCTTTCTGCAATTACTGCATTACTACAACCTTCGACAATCAACTGTAACACTTCCAATTCCCTTTCTGTCAGGGTATAAGGTTGAATTTCTTCCAGATTCTCAAAAGAATCAGGGTTAGAAGCAATTGTCTTAGTATCGACAAAAGCCGATTCCAACTTTTGGGGATTTTGTTGCGCTTGTTGTAATACAATCCGAGCGATCGCCGGATCGATCCAAGCGTTGCCATTGTAAGTTACTCGTACTGCTTCCAGCAAATTATCAAATTTGATATCCTTCATACAGTAAGAGTCTGCGCCAGCGGCAAAAGCTGCCAACACCGCTTCTTTGTTATCCCGCAGCGTCAAAATTAACACCTTTGTAACTAGCTGCTGCCCATTAGTAGTAGATTTTACCTCCCGTGTTAACTCAATGCCATCCTTATCTGGTAAACCAATATCTACAATGGCAATATCTGGTTGTAGCATTTTTAACATTTTTAACCCCTCAACAGCATTGGCAGCTTCACCTACAACTTCAATTTCATCCTTCTGCTGTAGTGCCGTCCTAATACCTACACGAGTTAGGTCATGATCTTCAATCAGAGCGATACGAATTTTACTCATAGCCAACTTCAGCCCGTTACACTACCTTAACCATAAAGTCGAGTTTCGTGACATACTCCCACACTAACTGCCAGCAGTATAGTGGGGACTTCTGTTCCCGGAACCAGAGTTGCGAGTTGAGCGTTTTATACTGAGTGAATATTACACTTTAACAATAAGATTTGGACTGTTTCAGTCCCAGTACAAGCGCCCAAAACTAATTAGTTTAATTATGCTTTCTATTGTTGCAGGGCAAGGGGGTATATCTGTTGCCTAAGTTCTAATATAAAAAAATTTGATAAACTTAACATTCAAGCAAAATCTGGTGTGAGGGTTACTCAAGAATAGGCTATGTCTAACGGTAATCAAGGATTTTCAGTGTTGGGAATACCAGTTCATGTGATGACTAACTATCCAGGCTGGTTGTTAGAATGCCTGCACGCAGGCAAGGGAACTCATGTTGTAACGCTCAATGCAGAAATGACTATGCAGGCAGAGCGAAATCAATTATTAGCTCAGGTCATTAAAAATGCTGAACTCGTGATTCCAGATGGAGCCGGGGTTGTTCTGTATTTGCGGTGGCTGTTATGGCAAAAAGTGCAGCGTTTTCCGGGGATTGAACTAGCAGAAAAACTTTTGCAAGAACTTGGGGAACAGAAGACAGGGACAAAGATATTTTTTTATGGAGGAGCGCCCGGAGTAGCTGCAAAAGCAGCAGATTTTTGGCAGCAGCAAATTCCAGATTTGTGTATAGCAGGCACTCACTCAGGCTACCATTCTCCAGAAGAAGAAGCACAATTGCGAGAAACTCTTGCTCAATTGCAGCCACAAGTAATTTTTGTTGGTTTGGGAGTGCCACGTCAAGAGTTATGGATTGCCGAAAACCGCCATTTGTGTCCTCAAGCAATTTGGATTGGCGTCGGTGGCAGTTTTGATATTTGGTCGGGAACTAAAACTCGTGCTCCCGCCTGGTTAGGAAATAATAATTTGGAATGGTTATATCGGCTTTATCAAGAACCTTGGCGTTGGCGACGGATGTTGGCTTTGCCAGAGTTTGCTGTGAAAGCTTTTGTTTATCGTTTGACAGCAAGGGGTGCAATTAGTTGAGAGTGGAGAGACGCGATTAATCGCGTCTGTACTGAGTGTTATTACTTAGTTAGTATTAAGTCTTTAAAAAATTTTAAATTTTCTTTGTTGAATTTTAAATTCCCAGGCGAAACCTGGGAATCCTTATTTTTGAGAGGAATGTCACATCTAAGCAGGCAAACAGTTTGGTTGTGGGTATGAGGAAAATTTAACAATGCCAGTATTAACAACTCAAGTTAAGAAAGACAAATCCTTTCATAGAGAGGACTGTGAAACTCAACAGCACGGTAGCAATACGACTGCAAAGGTGCAATTGCAATCTGTAACTAAGACCTATGCTAACGGCTCTCACGCCTTGTTAAATGCGAACCTTGAGGTAAAAAAGGGAGAATTTCTGTTTATCACAGGGCCAAGTGGTTCTGGTAAATCAACACTCTTGAAACTACTGTATGGTCAGGAGTTACCCACACAGGGAGAAGTAATTGTTGACGAATGTAATGTAGCGGGTTTACAGGGCGATCGCTTGTCATTATTGCGGCGACGGATTGGCATTGTGTTTCAAGACTACAAACTGATTACCCAACGAACAGTAGCGGAAAATGTGACTTTTGTGCTGCAAGCTCAGGGGTATACCCGTAAAGAAATTCAACGACGCCTAGAACCCACTTTAAAGCTGGTGGGTTTGCTGAGTAAAGCTGACTGTTTTCCAGATCAATTGTCTGGGGGAGAGCAACAGCGGGTGAGTATTGCCCGTGCGATCGTTGGTACACCACCGCTGCTGTTGGCGGATGAGCCTACTGGAAATCTCGATCCAGATAATTCCTGGCAAGTAATCCAGATTCTTCAGAAGTTAAATTCCTTTGGGGCTACGGTAATTGTTACCACCCACGATGAACAATTGGTACGGCGGTGCAATCATCCGGTAGTGCAAGTTCGCAATGGACGGCTGTCTCGAAAATAAGCTTTTGCAAATGACAAATATAGCGGTTCCCGTATGGATAATGTATAAAAAGAAATAATTAACCACAAATAAACAGCGACTAATGCTCATCTATTTTGTCTTGTTTCCCTGCGGATAAATTATTTCAACAACATAGAAAGCAAATTCGAGTGATTCTGACCACATCTGGTTTTTGTAATGATTCTAGAAATGATTTCTTTCTGTAGATAAGTGACTGCGATCGCTCCTAGAGTTATGACTGAAAAGGCAATCATAAAGTGACTGGCAAATTTTGGTAAATATACAACCAGGGTTTGCCAATAATAAACAAAGAATATATGCCATAAATATATCCATAAAGAGGAGGAACTGACAAAAACAATTCCCCTGAGCAAGACATGATTATTGTTAGATAAATTATACTTACAACAAATTAAATCTACTCCAGAAAAAGCAAACAAAGACATAAAAATACCATAGGAAACAAAGTAGATTCTGGCTGGATACTTAAAATCTTGGATAGATATAAAATGTCCTAGACTACGGTAATAGAAAGTAGCTAATAACAAGAATATACCCAAAAAAAATCCAGAAATAAATAATATGTTTTTGAATCTCAGTTTGGGTAATACTATGCCCAAACCAAATAAACACCCGTAAGGAATAAGATAAAATAAATAATCATCAATCAATTGTGTAATAATTGTACTGGGTAAGTTCAAATGCTTAATTTCAATAAATAATCTTTCGTATCCCAGATAGATGAAAAATAGGAGAGCTAAAAATCTATTTTCAGACTTACATAATTTGTATAAGTTCAATAAAGGATTCGCAAAAATAGCAACAAGAATAAATACACGAATAATCCAGACATATCCAATTCCTTTTAATAATAGAAATGTTTCAATTATTCTTGAATAAGAAAATGGATAAGGTTTAACCAGCAAAAGAAATATCAGATAAGCCGAAATGAAGAAAAAAGTCAAAAATAACCATACCGGCACAATCAAACGAGGCAATCTTTTTTGCAAATAATTCAAAAAAGATATTTTTTTATTGTTAGCTGAATAGTAATATAATGTTCCTGATGTAATAACCATCAGAGGTACATCAAAAAGTCTGATATCAAATAAAATATTATTTTCAGGTCTTACATGGGCGATAATAATACAAACTAGTCCAATGGTTTTTAAGATATCAAATCTAATATCTCGCTCTTTATCTAAAGTTTTTTCTATCCTATTTATTACTGGCTGCACAAAAGTAACCTCCCTTTTTTCCTGTTCCCAGTTTCCAGCCACACAAGTAAATTCAGCGATCAAATAGGATCGCTATAGTTTGACGTACTATATATGTATGGAATAACCATATATATTTACACGTTGCCAATGGCAGTCTACTCGACGCCAAAAGCTAGAAGCAACTAGTTGACGTGGTGTTTGACTTTTGCAGATACGGGTACAAAAGTTGTTGCTGTTTTGAGGGGTAACATTTGTAGGCGATCGCAGGCTTGTAAACTCTTAAAAGCTGCCTCTCGAACCACAACTTCTTCCTCTCGACTGAGTAGAAGTTGCAAGCATTCGACAACATCTTGCTGCACTGAAGAATCAACTCGTTTACGGCTGATGAATTTAGTTAGTTGATGTAGGGCAATCAACCGCTTCAATGGATCTTTCTCTGTTAAATTGATCAATAACTGATCGAGGTGGTCTTCTTCTCGATTTTCATAGAAGTTGACAATTTGCCATACCAATAAAATTAAAGTTAATAGGGTTCCTACACCTTGCACAATCGCACCAGCGGCAATCCAGGGACTGTGAGAGTCAACCCAAATTGCCGCTGCCATGTAAGTGCTGACAGTAGCAAGACCACCACTGACGACTGCTAAGGCTAACCGACGATTTGAACTGTTTAAGAACTTACGTATTTTAGACCAGCCCAATTGCCAGTCCCACTCCTGCATTGAGTAAACTAATACCATTACTCCAATGCCGATTAAGAGAGCCAATAGCAGTTTCCAGTTCCACAACAACATAGCAATGACGATTGTCAGGAACCCAAGAAAGCCCCCAGGCCCAGAGAAGCGCTTAAATGTTTGCTGCTTGATGGCTCCCTTTGTCTTGAATTTTGGAAGCGACCAGTTCCAGTTGGGGATCTGGTTGATCAATTGCTGCCAAGAAGACCAAGCCTGTGCCACAGTGTTTACCTACTTGATTATAAAATTACCTATTGTAAAAGTTTTACTAGGAATGGAGAAAGGATGAAGGCCCAAACCATAAGGTGCCCGGTTTTATGGACGCATAGTAGACTAGTACAGCACGGCGCAAATTAAGATACCATTTTCAATGGCTCAGAGCAAGGGCATCTTGTACGTAAGTCTTAGTTAAAGACAAAAACGAAAGTTATCAAGGGTGAATTGACCATCAAAAGCACAGAAAGTAACGCTGTAGATGTTATTCACACTTATAGATAATAAGGTATTGGGGGAAATTGCCGAGTCTGAATTGGCAAGATTAGAGCCTGGTAGTGCAGTTTGAGCGAGTAGTTGCCGATCGCGATCGTAGGCGGAAAACACTAGCCGTTGCGAACTAGTGACAAAGGCGCTAACCGAGTTAACCGGACGCAAGAAAGTAGCTTCTAAAAATCCGCTTTTGGGCGCTCCCATTAAGACTGTTAGCCCTGAATAGGTTGGAAATGCTGGATTTGATGGCTGTATTGCTAGGGAATTGTGAAAAATGACTCCCCAGCGTTCATATTGGCGCTCTACTGCTTCAAAACACTTCAAGCCTTCTAAGTCTAAACAAATACAACTAGGTACAGTCACACTGGCAGCGTCAATAGCTGGCTCCACCTGACCCCGCCAAGCTGAGGCTTTAATTTCATTTTGTATATTAAACTTGTCAAGCGCAAATATAGCGTCTTCAATCGTTGGTAGTTTATTTGATTGAAGAGTAGCCTGCTTTACCATGACATCCCGCCTTACCATTACTTAGATAATAATCAGATTACTTATACATCAGAGGCTATATTCTCTACATATAGAAGTAGAATTAATAGCTTATTAAAATAAGCGTTTTAACTATTTTTGACGCTCAAATTTATTTATGGGTTTTTTGATAGATTACCATAAAAACTTATGCTGGATTCACGCTTGAGTGATACTGGCTACCATGAAAAACCCTTATAAAACAGTAATTACAACGTTAAGTTACTTTTTATTATGAAAAAAAATCACCAAATCTTTACAAGTAATGTAGTAATTTTATATCTACTTAATCTGACGATAGCGAGAAGTCCTAGAGTGATTGGTTCGCTGATAATAACTAATTAAGTGGGGAGTTGGAACTAAACACGTAAGCATCTAGGGTTACTTAAAGACGACGCAAGGATGCGGAGAAATTATTAAATACTCTCACCGTGTCTCAGGTCTCTTCTTTGACTTATAGCAACTAATCACTACAGTCAATAAAAAATACTTATGTTTCAACCACTAGGATTTGAACAACGCTCCATAAATACCTCACTAGGTAGAATGGTATACTATACTACCGCTGGTTCACCTTGGCAAGACGATGTGACTGCCAAAGATGATCGGGAAACTTTAGTGTTCCTGCACGGCTTTGGTGGTGGATCTTCTGCTTATGAGTGGTCGAAAGTTTATCCGGCTTTTGCCGCTGAATATCGGGTAATTGCGCCAGATTTGATCGGTTGGGGTAGGTCTGAGCATCCAGCACGGAGTTATAAGATTGAAGATTATTTGACAACTATTCGGGAGTTTTTCGAGCAGACTTGTACTGAACCAGTAACAGCGATCGCTTCTTCTCTAACCGCAGCATTTACAATTCGGGTAGCAGCAGATCATCCTGATTTATTCAAGTCTTTAATTCTTACCACCCCCGCCGGACTTTCCGACTTTGGTGAAAACTACTCCCGTAGTTTTTTTGCCCAGTTAGTTAGCGTTCCCATTGTTGATCGTTTACTTTACAGTAGTGGAGTTGCTACTAGTGGTGGTATTCGCGGCTTCCTAGAACAACGGCAATTTGCTCAATCCAATCGAGTGTACCAGGAAATTGTAGATGCTTATCTACAATCAGCCCAACAGCCTAATGCTGAGTATGCAGCACTGTCTTTTGTCCGCGGCGATTTATGCTTTGATTTATCCCTTTACATTCAACAGTTGACCACTCCCACTGCGATTATTTGGGGACAAAAGTCAGAATTTACAGGCCCCTCAATTGGTCGCCGCCTTGCCGAAATCAATCCCCAAGCGATCCGATTTTTTCAGCAGTTGGAAAATGTCGGGTTAACACCACAGCTAGAATTACCAGCAGTGACAATTGGGTTAATTCGCCGATTTTTGCCTTTGCTTAATTAATACGATCAAAACTGCCCCCGTGGTTCTGGGGCATCATATATAGCAATCCTGAATCATTCATAAGAGACAAGATCCCCGACTTCTTTAATTTTATAAGTCAGGGATCTACGGGTTGCAATTCTCACAAATCAAATAGGATTGATCTAGTAAATATTATCAACAAAAGCGACAATACTATTTGTCTTTTAATCTGATATCAATGACAGTTGCATTGAAGTTGTAGTTAAAGCCTTCTAGCTCAAATGGCATCCCAATTTTCACTTTACTATTACCCAGAACTGGCCCACTTTCAGTGACTTGGGCTTTGCCATCTAAAGTTAAAAGCAAATCTGTACTGAAATTGTTGCTCTTTGGATCTGGCAATTCTTTAACCGTACCATCAGGTTGGAAAACATTGACTGTTCTAGGTAGCTGTTGAATAGATTTAATTTCAATCTGTCCGTAGGGTTGATTGCGGATAATCACATTAGTTTTCCCGCCTTTTTTTAAACCATTGTCGATTAATTTTTCTGGGTCACGTACATTCAAACCACGAACTACTAAGTCTACTTCTATGGGTACTGTTTTTGCACCAACTTGGGCAACAGAACCAGAAGTGCCAGGAAAGACAAAGATGCCAAATATAACTAGCAGAATTACTAGCCCAGCACCTAAATCTAGGAGGTTGATTTTGCCAAACAAGCGACCTTTTGAATCTAAAATAGCCATAAAAAGTTTTCCGAGGTGATAGCGAAGTAATTGATTGTAGCAAGAAGGTTTTCAATGGGAACGGCAATTTTCCCTATTTGGTAATAACTCAAAGCATTCGGGGGTTGCAGTTATGCGACAGTTTATCACGAGTTCGTAAGTTCCAAGGAGCGGCAGCTAACCCTCAAACTTTTACCTATTAAGACTGACGCAGCTTGAAAGTGTAATCTAGTGTTCAAGCCTATCTCTAGAGGGAATCTTTAGCCTCCCGCAGTTCGGTAGATTTGCGTAAGGGTTATCTGTGTAACAACTCCTTTGGTCTTGAGTTAAGAATGCAACTTAGAATACTCTAAATCCGTCCCATAATTTGTCTCATCATTTTATGTTTTCCAGAAATAATCTTCAGAGCGTATTATGTTCAATTGGAAAGGTTTTGTTGCAAATTACCGTGTGTGGCGGCGTCGCTGGTTTTATCCTCTAATTTCGGTGGTAGTCGCCCTGAGTCTGTGTCTGAGTACACCCATGCCTGGAAGAACTTTAGACTTCTTGCCTCTTATATTGCAAGGAGTCCAGGTACTTCAGCTTTCTAATATATCCGATCGCCAGGAAACTGATATTGGTAAGCAGATTAATCAGGAAATACTGGGAAGTAAAGTCCGACTTTACCGGAATTCTGAAGTTAATCGCTATGTAGAACAAATTGGTCGGCGTTTAGCAGCTAATAGCGATCGCCCCAATCTTCCCTTTACCTTCCAAATAGTTGAAGATGACGCTATTAATGCCTTTGCCACTTTAGGAGGTTATGTATATGTCCACACGGGTTTGCTGAAAGCTGCCGATAATGAAGCGGAACTCGCAAGTGTCATCGCCCATGAAATTGGTCACATTGGGGGGAGACACCTGGTTAAACAAATGCGGCAAAAAGCGATCGCTAGTGGTTTAGCAACAGCAACTGGTTTAGATCGCAATACAGCCGTAAATATTGGTGTAGAACTTGCCTTGAATCGTCCCCGCAGTCGTCAAGATGAATATGATGCCGACCAAAGAGGGTTAAGAACTTTGACACGCGCTGGTTATGCCCAGTCTGGGATGGTTTCTTTTATGCAAAAGCTGCTGAAAAAGGGTGGTTCTGTGCCAACATTTTTGAGTACACACCCCGGAACTAGCGATCGCATTGATGGTCTCAAACGTGCAATTAGCTCTCAACCAAGTAATGGGACTTATGGCTTAGATAGTGCTAGTTATAGAGCGAATATTCGACCATTAGCGAAGTCTTGAGCGCATTGGGCGGTTATTCTTTCTCCCCCTGCTTCCTCTGCTCCCCCTGCTCCCTGCCCCTCATCTTCCCACTCCCTCTCATCTCGAATATTGCTCAATTCCGATTGCGGCGATCAACTTTGATTTTGGCTGGATCGACGGTAATTACAACCTCTTCTAAAGGTAGGGAACGGATATAGTTTTTAAAGATGTTAACTTGATAAACCAAGTGATTTGTGACATCCAGTCCAGTCAACCAGCCACTCCGGGGATGATAAGCGCCAGTATCTATGTCTAGCCATCCCTGTCCTTGCGCCAGCTTACCAGGAGAAACACCCGGTAGGGTAAAGGTAATGGTGTGACCGATAATAATTTGTTTATCTGGGAAGTAGGGTTTTTCAATGCTGTGAAATTCCTCTCGTATCCAGCACAGTTGATCGGCAGTTTGTTCTGTCACCGACTTGGAAGGGTCAACACCAGCATGAGTTAACCAAATATCCCCCAAGTCAAGGTATGTAGGCAAAGCTTTTAACCAATCCAGATGGTCGTCAGGAATGGGAGCCTCTTGGTAACTGGCCACAGTAGCTTGCCCTCCACCATACAGCCATGCTTGCATCGTCGAGGAGGAAATCCTTTCATTGGTCAGAATGTTTAATAACATCTGCTCATGATTTCCCAGCAAACATGAGTAGTTATTTCGCTTGACAAAATTAACTACTTGTGCACTATGAGGCCCACGATCAATTAAGTCTCCCAGAAAATAGACTTGATCCTCTGATGTGGGGGCGATCGCCTCCAACAATGTCATTAAACCTTCATAGTGTCCATGCACATCCCCAATTACAATTCGTCTGGGGCTAGTTTCGCTCATTGTCTCTTAGCTGCAATAGTTTTGGCTAATACTTCTGCTACAGTTTAAGCTGTCTGCTTTCCGCAATGAAAGGTAAAAATACTGGATAAGTTTTATTTTAATTTAATTCTTGTGCAAGGAATAAGCTTAACTTATCAAATATATACAACAGCAGTTATTTTTCAGGGATCACTTATAATAACGATGGTCTAAGTCTAAGACTAATGCTTTTTCTGCTAATTTGAAATATCAGCAAATTTTATCTACTTAGCTTAGAATTTAAACTCTTACCGTATCGATCACTTTTAATCTCACAATGTCTAAGGATTTCTCTGCTGAAATTAGTTCGCGCATCTGCAACCATATGAATGAAGATCATGCTGATGCCATAATTCTTTATGCTAAAGCTTTTGGTGGTGTAACAGATGCGATCGCAGCCGAAATGCTGTCAATTGATGCACAGGGTATGAATTTAACAGCGCAAGTGAATGGGGAAGCTGTACCAGTTCGCATTCAGTTTGATCATGTTTTGGCAGATGCGGAAGATGCCCATCAAACTCTGATTGCGATGGTGAAGCAGGCGCGGGTGAAGACTAAGTAGAAATCGCTTCAACTTAGATCCAATATTGTTTTGTGTATTGATTTTCTCAAAACTCTAATTATTGAGAGTGTCAAATATTACTTATGTTTGACATAAATGAGTAGCTGTACTGGGGTTGTGATAGCGTATTGTAATACGCTGCAACAATCTTGATTTTCTCAAGCAATCGTACTGATGAGTGAGCGATCGCTGACTGATTGCTTTAACTGCTAGCGGCTTTGTCTCAGCTACTCAATTGAATGACATACTTACTATGCTGAATGCAAATTATACTTCATTCTAATGATGATAAGGCTTACCATCAACTAGGAAATTCTGTGAGTATTAATGTAGTCAAAGCTGTAGCTCAAGAAGTGATTATAAAAACCTTATACTCTACTCAAGAAAGAATAAATAAATCTGGGCATTCACTTTATTTCCTAACACCCCTAAACCACAAATCCTAGAACTACATTTAAAGCTGTATGAATAAGTTCCCAGTATTCTGACTCCAGCACACCTACCAAACCCAAAATACGACTATTGTCAACAGCACGAATTTGCCCAACATCAATAAAACGGTCTTGATCTAGTCCATTATTTGGTGTTGCTTTTACATTAACAACGTAGGGGGCTTGTTTACTTCCGGGTCGAAATGGCATCACAATTGTCAGCAACCCATACTGATTCATGATGTCATTTTGCACAATCAAGCAAGCGCGGATTTTTTTTGCTTCAGCCCCCATTGTTGGCTCAAGATTCACCCAACGTATTTCTCCTCGCCGATAAGTTAAATTACTCCCTGGCATTTATGCCATCTCCAACAACGCTATCCCAAGCAGCAATTTCAGCTTGATACTCTGCATCTTCAGCATCCTGCTTGAGGGCTGCAATCATTTCTGCTGCCAAAATTTGGCGACGGTGTTCTGCTAGCAGTGTATTAATGTATGCACTACGATTTCCCTGTGCATACTGATCTACAAATTGCAGAATGTCTTCTTCTAAGGTAATTGTGACTTTGAGCATCTATAATTAATTTTTAGTATTACTATTTAGTATGATTTTATCATCATACTAAAATTTGCTAAACTTATACACCTGACCTAATATAGGCAAATTACAATAAAGCGTAGACACATAGTGCCTTGCAGTCAGACATCGCTTTAGTCTATTTTTTTAGCTATAGAAATTAAGCGGACAAATATTTTTGGCAATCAATATCAATCTTCTGCCCGCAACAACCAAAAGCCGCTATAAGTTATACCAGAATCATCAGGTTGAACTAACAAAAAATGCAATCCTCGGCAATGCTTTTTGCGTTGTTCAAATGCTTGGGCTGCTGTTGTAACTTCTGGATCTTCAAAAGTGGCAACAATCCACCTATCTACTAAGCCAGCTTCTAATACTAAGCCGTCTGGTGCGCCAGAAATATAGTTTAACGCCACACAACGGGCTTGCTGCAACCACCGTGCTAGGCGCATCGATTGCCGTCCACCATAAATTACCACACCTGGGACGGGCACTGTTGACGCTAAACCCAAATTGATGGGTTTGAGATGTTCTGGGATGTGCAAAATGGGAATGGGGCGATCGCTAAATCTCGTTTCTACATCACTAGCAGCTAGAGTCGCAAAACGCCATTGTTCTCCCCAAAGGTTTTCTGGTAATGGTGCTGGAGGTGGTTTATCCAGGGTTGAGGGATATTGCTTTTCTTGTAACCACTGCTTCAACGCCAAAGTGTGACGAGTAGGTTCGACATTTATACTTAAATTGCGTCCTGCCGCCTCAATTAAACTTAGAGACTGAGGCCGAAACACCTGAATCACATCTGGCAATTTTTCACCTGCGGCTAGCTCAAGTTGAGCAGCAACCCAACTCGAATTCGCTGCCGACTGGGGACAGCTAGCCTCATACTCAAAGCTGCGAGTTGCATCACAAATCAACAACTCCCATAAAATTTGTCCAGACGCATCTTGTGAGGGACGACGATAAAAATCAACTTGCCAAATTTTCATTATGTGGGGAGTGAGGAGGCAGGGGAAGCAGGGAAGAAATAACTAATGCCCAATGACTAATGACTAATTCAAAAAGCCTGAATCCATTCTTTGACAGAATACTCAGTCCAGATGCCATTTTTCCAGTAAGGATCATTTTCAATTAACTGGCGCACAGTGGCTTCGTCTTCGGCTTCGTAAATGCCAAAAACTTTTGTGACATCCTTGGTAGGACCAATAGTAATCAGCACACCGGATTCTTTCTGTTTTTCTAATCCGTCTAAATGAGCTTGACGGTGGGGGGCACGTTTTTCGAGAACCTCTTCGCAGTAACTTCCCCAGACTACATATTTAGGCATGGTTAATCAATTAAAAATTTAAAATCTTAGTTTACAGGGTACAGGGTAAAGGGTACAGAGGAGAGTTTTTCTTTGCTGTGCCCTGCCACCTGTAACCTTTTCCCTTCTTTACTCCTAACTTCTCAGATTTACGCCGAATTTTTCCACCAAGGCTTCGCGGACTTTATTGTGTACTGGTTCGACTTCAGCCTCAGTAAGAGTACGATCGCTAGCCCGATAAACTAAGCGAAATGCTAAACTCCGCTGTCCTTCGGGGACATTTTCGCCCCGATATTCATCAAATAATTCCACTGATTCGAGTAAATCTTTACTTGCTTTGGTAATTACTTTTTGAATTTCGGTAACTGAGATTTTCACGGGTGCGAAAAAGGCGATGTCGCGATCGCTAGCTGGATATGTAGAATAAGGCTGGAATGTTGGGACGAGAATTTCATCTTGTCCTAGCGAATCTAAAAGCACATCTAGATCCAACTGGAAAACATATACGGAATCAGGTAAACCTTTTTCTCGTCGCAGTTGGGGATGGAGTTGTCCAAAAATACCCAGTCTGTTACCCCGAATCCACAGGGAAGCGGTGCGTCCTGGATGTAAGCGATGATCTCGACAATCGGGTTGAAATTCTACCTGCAAGGCAAGTTGCCGAAATACACTTTCTAAAATACCTTTGGCTTCAAACCAGGTGATGGGTTCTTCGCGTCCACTTTTTGACCATTTACCAACGGTGCGATCGCCTCCCACAATCCCCGCAAGGGCTTCTGTTTCTTGCAAACCGTCTTCTTCTCGCCAGAAAATTTGCCCGATTTCAAAGCCGTTCAAGGCACCATTACCCTGCTCTAAATTGTATTGAAAGGCATCAATCAGCCCAGATAACAAATCGTTTCGCAGCGCTGAATATTCGACAAATAAGGGGTTTGACAGCACTATCTGTCTGTCTTCTCCTGGTTTGACTAAAGAATAGTGGATTAATTCTGTCAATCCTTCAGCCCGCAGGAAAGCTCGTAATTTGCGAATCAATTCCTCATCTAAAGGCAGGTAACCAGCTTCCGCTTTTTCTGGTAAGGTATCACAGAATTTGTTGTAGCCATAGAGACGGGCAATTTCTTCAATTAAATCAATTTCTCGCTCTAAATCGCGGTAACGATAGGGTGGGACAGAAACTGACCATCTGGGTTGATGGGTGCTATCTTCTCCTGGAACATCGCCTGAAGGAGTCAATTTACATCCCAATGCAGTCAGGATGCGCTCAACATCTTGTTCTTGGAGTTCACCTATGTCCTCTCCCAAATCGATTGGCCCCAGTATCTGATTAACTCGGTCTAAACGCAGGGCGATGGAACGACTCCAAGTAGACGGGTCGGGGCGGGTGTCGGCAATTTCCTGCTGGACAAGAATTCCACTAGCTAATTCGCTAATTAAGGATAAGGCGCGGCGATTAGCTATTTCCAACTCAGCCCGGTTAACTCCCCGTTCATATCTACCAGAAGCCTCACTTCTTAACCCAACACTCCGGGAAGAACGGCGAATTGCCACAGAATCAAATAAAGCTGCTTCTAAAACTAGGCTTTGAGTCCCTTCATGGACTTCTGTTTCTTCCCCACCCATGACTCCCGCCAGTGCAACGGGTTTTTCGTTAGCGGTAATTAACAAATTTTGGGATGCTAAGGTGCGAGTTTGTCCATCCAGGGTTTTGAGGGATTCTCCAGCAGTGGCGAAGCGAACGCCGATGGTTAAATTTTCGCTACTTGCCACAGATTGTAGGCGATCGCGGTCAAAGGCGTGTAGTGGTTGTCCCCATTCCAACAAAACGTAGTTAGTAATATCCACGACATTACTAATGGGACGTACTCCAGCAGCCCGCAAACGCTGTTGCAACCATTCGGGAGATGAAGCAATTTTGACCTGTTCAATTACCGTACCAATGTATGCAGGACAAGCTTGGGTATCAGCAATTTTTAAAGCTAAATTTCTGGCACTATTGGTAATAGAGACTTCACCAGGTTCAGGAATACTCAACTTTCCACCAGTTAAAGCTGCTACTTCTCTGGCGACACCTACCATACTCAGAGCATCAGCGCGGTTGGCAGTTGCAGTAAGGTCTAAAATTACATCATCTAAACCCAACAACGGACGCACATCACTACCCAATGGTAAATTTTCCTGGGTAAAAATATGAATTCCGTCTACATCGGTGGGCAAACCGAGTTCCTTTAAAGAACAAATCATGCCCTGAGATGGGACACCACGTAGTTTTGCAGGTTTAATTTTTAAATCGATGTTGGGTAAGTAAGTACCCGTAGTTGCCACTGGTACATAGATATCTGCCTTCACATTGGCAGCACCACAGACAATATTTAAAGTCTCACCTGCACCGATATCCACTTGGCAAACACTTAATTTATCGGCGTTGGGATGGGGTTGACGCTCAAGCACTTTCCCGATAACAACGCCATTTGCCCAAGTGCGGCGGTCTTCAATCTCTTCAACCTCAAACCCTGCCATTGTCAGGGTTTCGGCTAATTCTTCTGGACTAAGTTTTATCTCTACTAGTTCGCGCAGCCAATTTAGAGAAATACGCATGGAGTGTGCTTGTTTTAGGAATCGTCTTTTGTTCTCATTTTAGGGTGCCTGCTAGCGATCGATGGCTACTCGTCCCGCCAGGCGTACCCTTTCACTTGAACAATCCTACTACGTTAGACTGGCAGAACAATATCGCTTTTTTGCTTTATCTTTACATTTTGTGCGATCGCCTGTAGTAAGTCGTTGCACGTCTACGTTAAAAAATTATGTAGCTTGTGAATGCAGGTCACTTTGTTCCACCTAAATCTACGGAGAATTTTTATGAGTTCTTTTCACACTCTAGAACTAAAAGAAGTTGAGCAAATTATTGAAAACTATAGAATAAAATCTGGTCATTTGACAGAACTTACAATTTGCGATTATCGTCAACTTGAGTATCTACCTGAAAGTATCGGCAATCTTACAAGTTTAACCGCTCTATATATTTGTGATTGTTGGAGACTTAAAGAACTACCAGAAACTATCGGCAAGTTGAAATATCTTAAAAAACTAAAAATTTGGGGTTGTATAAGCGATCTTAATCATTTTGATAAACTTCCTGATACTATTGGACAACTTAAATCCTTGACCTACCTTGAAATTCACGGAACTGCGCTACAATCATTACCTGATACAATTGGTAATCTCGATAACCTGAAATATTTAGACATTAGTGGAAATTGGGAATTCCACCAATTACCTGATACAATTGGTAATTTGAAAAAATTAAAAACTCTTTCTATTACAGGAAATGAAAAATTAACATCTTTACCAGAAAGTATGGGTGAATTGGAAAGTCTTGAAGAGCTATATATAAGTAGCAACGCTTTAGAATATTTACCAGAAAGCATTGGTAGGTTACAAAGTATTCAATACATAGATGCTCATGAAAATTTTTTCCGCTCCTTGCCAGAAAGCATTTGCAATTTAAAACTGCTCAAGGATAATATATATAAATAATAATCCCAAATATTGAAATGCTAATTCTGGCATTACCACATCAGTAATAATTGCATCCAAATGGTTATTTATTGCTTTGCTCATGCCATCTTTAGCATCATAAGCTTTAATCACCGTGTATCCACTGTCTCTTAAAAAACTATTGATTAATTCCTATTGAGAAGGAGTATCTTCAACAACTAAAACTGTAGCCATATTTATCCTCAATAGCTCAGAATAATTATATTTTGTGGTTAATTTAAGTCAAATGCATGAAGACTATTTTCAGTAGTTCGGCGCGAGTAAACGGTTTAGTCAGATATCCAGATGCACCGACCAATTTCGCTTTTACTTTGTCTACAATTCCTTTACTGCCAGTAACAAAAATGATCGGAGTATTTTGAAATATTGAATTATTTCGTATAATTCGACACAATTCATAACCATCGATTCCTAGCATATTTAAATCCAGCAAAATTAAGTCTGGTTTGTGCCTTATAATTGACAAAACGGCTTTTACTGGATCGTTGATAGTCACTACAGAAAAATTTTCATTTTCTAAGAAATGGCTAATTTCTTTGAGAATTGTAGGGCTATCATCTACAGAAACGATTTTGTGAACTTTTTGTGCCGTTATAGTAGCAGGCGTTACTCTTTGGGAAGCAGGATTTATGTTATTTGATATTGTTGGTTCCTGAAATTTCTCTTTTGGAGGAGTAGAAATCTGTGGTAATCGCTGAACAGGAGCTATATTCTCTTCAGAAATATTTGGGTAAGAGTTGACGGTGGTGCTTAGTTCTTCTTTGGTGTCAACTAACTCTGGAAGTAATTTTGAGAAAAGCGTAGGCGTAGCCCGTCGTAGACATCGCTCTTCAAAAATCTTTGGTAATTTATCAAATGGTGGATCGGGTTCATGCAAGATAATCGCACCCTTAAGGATGTAAGGGTATAAATTGCGAGCCAGTTGGATTTCATCTTGATTCAAAATTGCTGCCAGATGACACAGGCTAAAACCCTTCATCCAATTCGTTAAATCTGGCTGGAGGTTTGGTAAATCTTGGTTCTCCAGTTTGCTGTTAACCAACAGATATGGACGTTGATATGGAGAAGAAATTTGGGGAACAAAATCCTGCCAATTCTGTAATCTTACTTGGCAACGTTCTAAAATTTTTTCTACATCTAGCCTGCAAATTTTTGGCATTCTATCAAGTGGTTCTGTTAATTCATAAGTCCCTTCTTTGATGAGTAAAAATGATTCAATCACCTCTTTAACTAATTCTTGAACCAGCACTGCTGCTTGTGTTGAATGTAGATGTTGTTGACTAATAAGCCAAGATATAGCCTGATACTCAGGAGGGTGGCTTCTCGAATTGCTGTCATTTTCGATTAACTGACTGTGTGAATCAGGTTCAAACATTAGTCGTACTTGTACACGAACCTCACTAGTTAAGAGTGGAATTTGGTAGCTGAGGCGTCGCAAATGGCGTTCTAGTCGATCAAAGGGTTCCACTGAATGAGTAGCGTAAGTTATTTTACCCTGCTCTAAGTAAATCGTCCAAATAACTGAGTTACTCAATGCTTGTAAACAAGTACTGTCGGAGCAATTGGATAACTGTCTTAACAAACTTAGAGGACGTAGTTTGGTGAATGCACCTGAGTTATTCATATTTTTCAAGTTTTTTTTGCGGAATCAACAAGCGAACATTTGTAGATTGAAAATATTAGCTATGAAGTATTTTATTTTTTGTAAGATTTCTCTACGGACAACTTATTTCTTTTAAAATATTATGTATATATATTAAAATTTATAAGTTTTATAAACTGCTTGTTACATTTGGTACTTTTAACTTAATTTATCTCAAAAAACAATTAGGTGGGTATGAATAAAGGTAAACACTTATCATAGATAGACTAACAGTAGATGTTAGTTGCTTCTAAGCTCTACTTACTACCGACAACTCGTGGATGAAGAGCTTAATAATGACGTTTATTCATACCCACTCACTTAACGAGCCAAATTTGATTCCAAGTTCGCACAGTTACACTGGTATACTTCTAAAGTTAATGATCTTAATTATGGTTAATTATTTTTCGATAAAGAAACGATTCTTCTACATACAATCTTTAAAAAGTTATCTAGGAAAGTTTACGTATTTATTGTACTGTAGGTTTAATGGATATAAATTTTTGGTAGATACATTACAACAGCTAATGCTGGGTTTTGATAAACTCTTTTTTGCTAAACTAAGCTGTACTCAAGTTCATCTTAAATATATAGAGAACTTCATGAAAATAATTTGTTTAATAAATATTAGAGCATCTACCACTAGATACTATATTCTGTAGTCGCCTCGGCGACTGGAATTATATACTCTGAGCAAAGGGAAATAAAGCTTTGAACTTTAACATAACACAAAAAGTTATG
Source organism: Nostoc sp. ChiQUE02 (assembly GCF_034531305.2). Lineage (NCBI taxonomy): Bacteria > Bacillati > Cyanobacteriota > Cyanophyceae > Nostocales > Nostocaceae > Nostoc > Nostoc sp. ChiQUE02. The sequence continues at coordinate 184,712 of NZ_JAVRBN020000006.1, read as the reverse complement.
CATGATACATTAAGACTTGATGAAGTAGTAGAATTTGCTGAGAACCCGGAACCACGTTGTCCTTGTGTACTGTTACTAGACACATCTGGGTCGATGCAAGGAGATCCGATTGAGGCTTTAAATCAGGGTTTACTGAGTTTGAAGGATGAATTAGTCAAAAATTCCTTAGCCGCAAGACGGGTAGAAGTGGCGATCGTAACTTTTGATAGTAATATCAATGTAGTACAAGACTTTGTGACTGCCGATCAATTCAATCCGCCTATTTTGACAGCACAGGGCTTGACTACCATGGGTGCAGGAATTCATAAAGCTTTGGACATAATTCAAGAGCGGAAATCTCAGTACCGTGCCAATGGGATTGCTTACTATCGTCCTTGGGTATTTATGATTACCGATGGAGAACCACAAGGCGAGTTAGAGCATGTGGTGGAGCAAGCAGCCCAGCGCTTACAGGGAGATGAAGCGAATAAGCGTGTAGCATTTTTTACAGTTGGTGTAGAAAATGCGAATATGACGCGTTTAAATCAAATAACTGTGCGTACTCCTCTGAAGCTTAAAGGATTGAATTTTATCGAGATGTTTGTCTGGCTGTCAACGAGTATGTCAGCTGTTTCTCATTCACAAGTAGACGAACAGGTAGCACTACCGCCGATTGGTTGGGGGACTGTTTAATTAAAAATTGCAGCTTGATGTTTATACAGCTAGCTGCTGGAAAAAATTTATGAACATATCAAAACAGATTGCTCAATGGCGGATTGTGGCTGCGTCTGTATGTGGTACAAGTCACTTAAAAAACAAGCAGTTATGCCAGGATGCTCATCACTGGCAGATATTGTCAGATAATGTTTTAGTGGCAGCGGCAGCAGATGGCGCGGGTTCTGCAAGTCTTGGGAAAGTGGGAGCGATGATTGCTGTAGAGACAGCAATAGAAAATATTTCAACCATTGGACTGACCCGAAAAAGTTTGACTGATGATGCGTTGGTGCGATCGCTCTTAAATGATGCCATACTAGCCGCCAAAAAAGCTGTGGAGGATGAGGCGGGGACTTGTGACAAACAGCCTCAAGATTTAGCAACTACCTTAATTGTGATGGTTGCTACACCAGAAGTTGTAGCTGTGGTGCAAATAGGCGATGGTTTGGCAGTGGCAAAAGATGGCATGGGCAACCTCCTCGCACTGACTATGCCTGACAGCGGGGAATACATTAACGAAACCACTTTTTTGACTTCTCCTACTGCTTTAGATACAGCGCAAATGAGAGTCTGGCGCACAGACATAGTAAATGTTGGTATCATTACTGACGGACTACAAATGCTGGCTTTGAATATGGTTGTTGGCGAACCTCACAAACCATTCTTTTTTCCGCTGTTTGAATTCGTAGCCAATACCGAGGATAAGACTGTAGCGAAGGAGCAGTTAGTAAAATTTTTACGCTCAGAGCGGATTACACAACGCACTGACGATGATTTGACACTCATTATAGCTGCATTCAACAACTCATAAGCAATAAATCTACAGGTTTCACATCTTACAATAACTCCCGTTAGCGGTAATTTCATTATGCAGGTACTACGTTGTTCCCCGAAAAAAGAAATCCTCAGCCTCAATGTCAGTTTGGGGCGTGGCGGTGAAGCTTGTGTTTATGCAGTGCCATCCGATAACAACTTGGTGGCAAAGATTTACCACAAGCCAACGACTGCTCATGCTGATAAACTCCAGGCGATGCTTGCCAACCCGCCAGAAAACCCTACGGCGAGTTTAGGGCATATCTCTATCGCTTGGCCAGAGGATTTATTACGGGCGGCAGATGGCAAAAATAGCATCCTGGGCTTTTTGATGCCACGCATCCAGGGGATGCGTCCAATCATCGACTTTTACAACCCCAGAACCCGTCGCCAGCACTGCCCTCTATTCAACTATCAGTACCTGCTCCGCACGGCTCGTAACTTGGCGGCGGCTTTTGCAGCTTTGCACGCTAGTGGATATTGTATTGGTGATGTGAACGAGTCAAATATCCTTGTCAGTGACACAGCACTGGTGACTTTGATAGACACAGACTCTTTCCAAGTACTTGACCCCAACAGCAATGTTGTTTACCGCTGCCCAGTGGGTAAACCAGAGTTTACTCCACCAGAACTACAGAATAAAACTTTTGCCCAACACGATCGCGAAATCTCTCACGATTTATTTGGGTTAGCGGTGCTGCTATTTCAACTCTTAATGGAAGGCACCCACCCATTTTCGGGGATTTTTCAAGGTGCTATTGAGCCACCACCCTACGAAGCCCGCATTGCATCCGGTCATTTCACTTACAGCCAAAAGCGGTACGTACCCTACCTACCAACACCCATTGCACCCCCCTGGGAAATTCTTCATCCCAGCCTACAAGAACTATTTATCCGTTGTTTTGAAGAGGGTCACAACAACCCACTGCTGCGCCCCAGTGCCCAGACTTGGCTCTCAGCAATCGCTGAAGCCGAAGATTCCCTGATTACCTGCACAACAAATCCCCAGCATCGCTACAATAACCACATGCGTAGCTGTCCGTGGTGTGAACGGACTGTGCGATTAGGCGGACGCGACCCCTTCCCATCACATCGGGCTATAGAAGCTAGAGAACATCTACAACCGCGAATCAAACCAAGAAAGCACTACACCCAGACACCGCGTTTTCCACAGCGGGCCACGTCATCGCACTTAAGTAATTACTGGCAGCCAGTAATGACTCCCAGTCGTTCATCTTATAAACCTTCCAAAAAGTCAAAGTTATACCCAATCATTTGTTGCTTGTTGGGTTTTGGTTTATTGGGATATGCGGACGTAATGATCAAATTTACTCAGCCGTTGGTTTCCCAAAATGCTTACACCCAACAAACATTGAAGTCTCGCCAGACAAATAACAAACTCAGCTTCGCTGATTACTATCAGCAAGGTTATACCGCTTACAAAGAGCGAGACTATGAAAAAGCAATTGTCAACTTTACTGAAGCAATTGAACAAGAACCTACACATGCCAGAGCGATTGTAAATCGTGGCAATGCCCGCTATAACCTGAAAGATTACGAAGGAGCAGTTACAGATTATAGCAAAGCTCTCAAAATCAAACCCAATCAAATCAAAGCTCTGGTGAATCGGGGTAATGCCCGTTATATGCTCGCCGAATATAGCAACGATCCTGATACAGAGTATAATCTAGCGATCGCTGATTATAATCGGGCCATCGGTCTGGATAATAATGAAATTGAAGCTTATATCAGACGGGGGATTGTCCGCGCCCAAATGGCTAAATACAGCGGTGAATCTCAACAAGAGTACAAAAGAGCGATCAAAGATTTTACTCAGGCAATAAAACTTAATATATCCAAAGCAGAAGCTTACTTTCAGCGGGGTGTTGTTTATTATCAAATTGCTCAATATAGCAGCAATTATGAGCAAGAATATAATCAAGCGATCGCTGACTTTAACCATGCATTAACTATTAGCCCTAAACTAGCAAAAGCGTATCTCAAACGAGGTATGGTTCGCTATGAACTGGCACAATATGGCGGTAGTGAATCTAACAAAAACCAGACGAAAGCTGTCGAAGATATACAGGCATCTGCCAAAATCTTTCTTGAGCAAGATGATATGGATAATTATCAGCAAGCACTCAGTAACATGTGCGTAGTCATAGAAAACAAATGTGACCCTTTATTCCAAGGATCAAGTAATGTGGAAAAAACTAACTAGAAACAAGTAAGTTTTGTTACTAGCAAATTATAGGTTTTGATTGGAAAAATCAAGGCTTACTAGGGTTAGCTGGTGCTAATCCTAGTTTTTTATAGGTAACATTTTTATTTAATTAAGTAATTTATTTTCGTGTTTATAGATATTCATAGAGCTTTTATATAGAAAAGATTTTAATTTATACTTCCTTCATAATTTTGCCGGAAATTACAGTTAGATTATTGACGGAGAAAAAGAAATCAGAAATAAATTTTTCTCCATCTAAGTGCATCCTCTTCATATCGATAAAGTCAACCAATTTTGGATTTTGAATTTTGGATTTTGGATTAAAAGAGTTTTTTGGTACATGCCCCGCTATAAAAGTGGGGGGAACAGACCTACTCATAGGCTCGTGACGTTCCACGACTAATCCCAAAGACGCTCTCTACGAGACGCTGCGCGACCGCAGACTCACTAACGCAAATCCAAAATCTAAAATTGGCACGGTCAAATAATCATATCCCTACAAATCTCCGAGGTAATTGCATGAAAGCGGTGATTTTGGCTGGAGGGCTTGGTACACGCCTCAGTGAAGAAACTAGTATCAGACCCAAGCCGATGGTTGAGATTGGTGGTAAGCCAATTCTCTGGCACATAATGAAAACTTACTCAGCCCACGGCATTAATGACTTCATCATTTGTTGTGGTTACAAAGGTTACATAATTAAAGAGTATTTTGCTAACTACTTCTTACACATGTCAGATGTAACCTTTGACATGCGATTTAACCAGATGAATGTGCATTCTGGTTATGCTGAACCCTGGCGTGTCACCTTAGTAAATACGGGTGATAATACAATGACAGGCGGACGCTTAAAACGAATCAGCGAACATCTTGGTAATGAGACTTTTTGCTTTACTTACGGTGATGGTGTAAGTAATATTAATATTACAGAGCTAGTTAAGTTTCATAAAGAACAAAATAGCTTAGGAACACTCACAGCCGTTCAACCAGCCGGACGTTTTGGCGCTATTTCTTTAGGATATGAGCAAACCAAAATTACCAGCTTTCGGGAAAAACCTGAAGGTGATGGAGCTTGGATTAATGGCGGTTATTTTGTGTTAGAACCAGAAGTAATCAACTTAATTGCTGATGACTCTACGGTGTGGGAGCAAGAGCCATTAGAAAAGCTAGCTGATATGGAACAGCTATCTGCTTTCAAGCATGATGGATTTTGGCAACCGATGGATACTTTACGTGATAAAAACTATCTCGAAGGGCTGTGGAAGAACAATCAAGCTCCTTGGAAGGTATGGTAAGAGAAGAGTTAGGAGTTATGAGTTTTAACTCCCCACTTTTCACTTCTGACTTTATAGATTTACTGTAATTTCAAGTAGAATAATACTAATGTATGATTTTGCGATTATAGGTGGGGGAATAGTTGGACTCTCTACAGCGTTAGCTTTAGGAAAACGCTATCCCAATGCGCGTATTTTAGTACTAGAAAAAGAGAGCCAATGGGCATTTCACCAAACTGGCAATAATAGCGGGGTGATTCATTCTGGTATCTACTACAAACCAGGAAGTTTCAAAGCTAAATTTTGTCGTGACGGTTCTCGCTCAATGGTAGAATTCTGCCAAGAGCATGGAATTGAGCATGAAGTTTGTGGTAAGGTAATTGTTGCAACTGAAGAACAAGAACTACCACGCTTAGAAAATCTCTACAAACGCGGCTTAGATAATGGCATAGAAGTTAAGAGAATTAGCCCCGAAGAAGTTAGGGAAATTGAACCTCATGTGAGATGTGTAGGTGGACTTCGGGTATTCTCAACTGGTATTGTTAATTACAAGCAAGTTTGTTTAAAATATGCCCAGCTAATTCAACAGCAGGGTGGGGATTTACGCCTCAATACAAAAGTTCTGAAAATCTCCCCAAGTGGTAGAAATCAGGTACTGCAAACAAACAACGGTAGCTTTGAAACCCGCTTTGTAATTAATTGTACTGGATTGCATAGCGATCGCACCGCCAAATTAGGTCAAGTTGAACCCCAAGCAAAAATTGTCCCATTTCGGGGAGAATACTACGAACTTACCCCAGAAAAACGCTATCTGGTCAAGACACTAATTTATCCAGTTCCCAATCCAGATTTTCCGTTCCTGGGTGTCCACTTTACTCGGATGATTGATGGTAGCGTCCATGCAGGGCCAAATGCGGTTCTATCGCTCAAACGCGAAGGTTACAAAAAAACCGACTTTGACTTACGGGATTTTCTGGAAGTCATCACCTATCCTGGTTTCTGGAAATTAGCAGCAAAACACGCTGATGAAGGCATCCAAGAAATCATTCGTTCCTTTAGTAAAGCAGCCTTCACCAGAAGTTTGCAAAAACTAATTCCCGAAGTCCAAGCAGAAGACTTAGTTCCCACCCATGCAGGAGTCCGCGCTCAAGCCTTAATGAATGATGGCAAGCTTGTAGACGACTTTTTGATTGTTTCCGGTCAAAACTCCATTCATGTTTGCAATGCTCCTTCTCCTGCGGCCACATCTTCTCTAGAAATTGGCAAAGCGCTTGTGGCAGAAATTCCCCAACTTTCGCATCTAGATAGTGTAGTAACTGCATAGATAGCATAGTTATTACTTCCGGGGCTGCTGAATTAAGGGATGAATACTTGTATGGTAGGCATCTTTGCCTGCCTGAAAATACAAGGGACGGGTAGGATACCCATCCCACAAGAAGAAAAAAGTGTAGTGCATCAATTAAGAACCGCTATAGATGCTACCCAATTGGTAAGCCTGCAAAGGTTTTAGTAACTACGTAATGATTGTTAGTCAAGTCATATATAGTGCTTCTGGGTTGAGTCCAATGACCTAACCCCCAACCCCTTCCCTACAAGGGAAGGGGAGCAAGATTCAAAGCCTCTCTCCTAAAAGGAGAGAGGTCGATATTGCATACAAACGAAAAACACTATAGCGGTTCGCTTTTAAATGCAACACGCTGTAGAGTCGCATAGCTGTGCGCCCCTAATAAACGAAGAATTTAACTCATCAATACAAAGGCATTAACCACAATGAAAATATTAGTAACTGGAACAGAAGGCTATTTAGGTTCGTTATTACCGCCTCTGCTAATTGAACGGGGACATGAAGTTATCGGTCTAGATACCGGCTTCTATAAAGTTGGTTGGCTATACAACGCTAGTGGGATAACGCCCAAAACCCTCAACAAAGATATCCGCAATATCACCCCTGATGATTTGGAAGGTGTTGAAGCAATAGTTCACATGGCAGAACTCTCCAACGACCCAGCCGGACAATTGGCACCCAATATTACCTACGAAATTAATCATGTAGGTTCAGTTCGTCTGGCTAGTCTGGCTAAAGCTATGGGTGTGCGTCGCTTCGTATATATGTCTTCATGCAGCGTCTACGGTGTTGCTACCGCAGGTGATGTCACAGAAGAATCCCCAATTAATCCCCAAACAGCCTACGCAGAGTGCAAAACTTTCGTAGAAAGAGATGTCAGACCACTCGCTGATGATGACTTCTCACCCACCTTTATGCGGAATGCTACAGCCTTTGGTGCTTCTCCCAGGATGCGCTTTGATATTGTTTTAAACAACTTAGCAGGGTTGGCTTGGACTAGCAAACAAATCAAAATGACTAGTGATGGTACACCTTGGCGGCCATTAGTCCATGCATTAGATATTTGCAAAGCAATAGTCTGCACCTTAGAAGCACCACGAGACATTGTACATAACCAAATCTTCAACGTGGGAGATACAGCGAATAACTATCGCGTTAAAGAAATCGCAGAAATTATTGCTGATGTTTTCCCAGATTGTAAATTATCCTTTGGTGACAACGGTTCAGATAACCGCAGCTATCGGGTATCCTTCGAGAAAATCAACACAATTCTACCCGGATTTAAATGTGATTGGAATGCTCGACTTGGTGCCCAGCAGCTATTTGATTTATTCAGTCAAATACACATGGCTGAAGATACGTTTTTGTTTAGAGGATTTACCCGCTTAAAACAGCTAGAGTATCTAATTCGTACCGAGCAAATTGACAAAGATTTCTTCTGGAATAAAAAGTAGCTATTAGCTATTAGTGTGTAAATAATTTAATTGTAGAAATTGTTCGTAGTTTATGCTTTAAAACTAAAGTACAAACTACGAACCGCTTAAATCAAAAATTACACACTGAGAATATCAATATTTCCGAAGCTAATAATAGCTAGTCGGACTTATTTCATCTATAAAATTATTTGCAATCAGTGAGTTGAAATTTATGGCGATCGCAAAATGCCGTTTTAGTGGTCAACCCCTGCACCAAACCTTTATTGATCTAGGAATGTCACCTTTAGCCAATGCTTATCTTAGAGCAGAGCAGCTAAATAATGCCGAAAAATTTTATCCTCTTCATGCTTATGTCTCTGAAGACACTCTTTTAGTTCAATTAGAACAATTTGAAACTCCAGATCATATTTTTAGTGACTATGCTTACTTTTCTTCATACTCGGTAAGTTGGCTAAAACATGCCAAGGCTTACACGGATATGATGGTAGAAAAGTTTGGCTTTAATCATCATAATCAAGTTATTGAAATTGCCAGTAACGACGGCTACCTACTGCAATATTTTTTAGAAAAGGGAATCCCCGTTTTAGGAATAGAACCAGCAGCAAATATAGCCAAGGTTGCTGAAGACAGAGGTATTCCTAGTATCAACAAGTTTTTTGGAATTGAAACTGCCAAAGAACTCGTGATACAAGGAAAACTAGCTGACCTTTTAATCGGCAATAATGTTTTAGCTCATGTACCGGATCTAAACGATTTCATCGCTGGGATAAAACTCATCCTCAAACCGAATGGGATTTTGACGATGGAGTTTCCTCACATTTTACAACTCATTCAAGAAAATCAGTTTGATACGATTTATCATGAGCATTTTTCTTACTTTTCATTCCTCACTATCGAGAAAATCTTTGCCGCGCACAACTTGCAGCTTTTTGATGTAGAAGAATTATCAACTCATGGCGGTTCACTAAGAATTTATGCCAAACATGACTACGCTGATAATCACAGTATCAGCGACCGAGTTAGCCATTTGAAAGCAAAAGAAATTGCCGCTAGATTGCATCAGATAGAAACCTACATTACATTTGCCGAAAAAGTCAAAGAAACAAAGCACAAGCTATTAAATTTCCTTTTGACGGCTAAAGCAGATGGTAAATCAATCGCTGGTTATGGCGCACCAGCTAAAGGCAATACATTGCTCAATTACTGTGGTATTGGTAAAGATTTTATCGATTACACAGTCGATTGCAATCCTTACAAGCAGGGTTTATTTTTACCTGGAACTCATATTCCCATCTTTGAACCAGATAAAATCCGCGAAACCAAACCAGATTATGTCCTAATTTTGCCTTGGAATCTCAAAGAAGAAATCATGGAACAAATGGCATTTATTGGCGATTGGGGTGGACAGTTTGTAGTGCCAATTCCTGAAGTAAAAATTTATCCATGCCCTGTTCCGGATAGGGTTTTAATAGCGTCGTAATTACTAATTACAAGTAGAAATAACGCCTTTTATTATTTTAAATAAGTAATTTAAAGGCGTATAATTATCAAGGTTTTACCATCAAAAAACTAGAAAGCAGCTTTTTCATTACTAAGCTGCTGTTAGTACCTACTTAACTACAGACTTGAGCTTAATATGAATAAATTGCTGACTATCGCCATTCCAACATTCAATCGTGCCCAGCTTTTAGATAAACAACTTACTTGGTTAGCTAAATCTATTAAAGGGTTTGAGTCTGACTGTGAAATCTTTATTTCTGATAATTGCTCTACAGATAATACCCAAGAAGTAATTAAAAAGTGGCAGACAGTTCTTAGTAATGTAAGATTTACGTCAAATAAAAATAGTGAAAATATAGGCGTAATGGCTAATATTGCTTGTTGCTTAAAAGCACCAACCAGTAAATATGTTTGGACAATTGGTGATGATGATCCAATTCAGGATAACACCCTAGATTATGTGTTAAAAACATTGAAAAATAATTCAGACTTAGCATTAATGTTTTTAAACTTCTCTGGTCGCCAAAAACGAACAGGTCAACTTGTTGTAGAACGCTGGTTGAATAGTGATAACGATGAGCTAAGAGTGGATGGTAAAACTGTATTTCAAAGTTATTTGAACGAAAATTTTGGTGGTGTACTTTTTATATCAGCAGCAATTTATCGCACAAATCTAGTGCAAGAAGCTTTAAAAAAGTGGCCATCTGCTACTAGCAATTGGGCATCTCAAGCATATTGGACTGCCTTTTGTGCTGCTCATGGAAGTGTCATTGTCACTAAAGACACTTATTTAGAATGTACTATGGGCGCTAGTCTTTTGGATCTCGATCCAACATGGAACTTTAGAATGCGATATGCGTACATACCTGAAGTTTATATAAAACTACTAAAGGTAGGATATCCTCATAAATTTTGTCAGGAAATGATTTGGCAGAATTTCCAGCAAAAAAATGATTTGAAAATTTTATTAGGTGCTTTAAAACGTTGGCCTTTCTTAACAATAAAGATATTTATTCCTTATCTACGTTTGTTAAGCATATCAGCTTGGGCAATTCTTTTTCCACCCAAGCAGCTAAACACTAGCCTGTAATTTAATGTGTTAATTACCAAACTATTGTTAATAGTAACTATTGGCAATAGCCACTCATATACCAATTTAATTACTATTTTATACCATGCGTAAATTACTGACCATTGCTATCCCGACTTATAATCGTGCTGAATTACTTGATAAACAGTTAGCATGGCTAGCTCAAGCTATCAAAGGTTTTGAAGATAATTGTGAAATTTTAGTTTCTGATAATTGTTCAACAGACAATACTCAAAATGTGATCAAAAAATGGCAAACAATACTTAGCGATATTACATTTAAATCAAATAAAAATCCTAAGAATTTAGGCGTAGTGAAAAATATTATGTATTGCCTAAGTTATACAACAACAAAATATGTTTGGACAATTGGTGATGATGACCCAATTCAAGATAGAGCTATTGCTTATGTGATTAAGAAACTCAAGCAACATGAAGATTTATCATTATTGTTCCTCAACTTTTCCGGTCGGAACCAAATTACTGGTGAACCAGTTCATCCACCCACAATTGTTGGTAATCGCTGGTTTGATATTGATAATGAAGATGGTGATGGTGATGGTAAAGCTATATTTGAACACTGTTTCTCAAAAAGTGTTGGTGCAGTTATTTTTCTGACTGCTACAGTCTACCGCACTGATTTAGTGAAACGCGCTCTACAAAATTGGCAAGATGCTGAGAATAACTGGATATCTTTAGCGTATTTAGCGGGGTATTGTGCTGCTAATGGCAGTGTAATTGTCACTAAAGAGACTTATTTGGAATGTATTGTTGGTGTGAGTTATTGGCAGAAAGAACCAAAGTCCGCACTGTTAATGCAATACAAACACATACCGGAAGTGATTTTGAAATTAGAGAAGAGTGGATATTCTAAACAGTTTTGCAGGCGGATGCTTTTGCAGAACGGTAAAGAAGTTAACTTGAAAGTTTTCTTGGGTGCTTTAAGAAGATGGCCTATGTCCGCCATCAAGACAGTAATTCCATTTTTGGCTTTAGTTAGCTTGTGTGCTTTTGACGTGATGGTTTCTAAAGAATTTGGGTTAGCAGAATCAAGTGAAATATCTACTCAAGAAATCCGGAGTTATAAGCCATAAGCTACTAAATTACTGATAAATATACATCGAGACTAAAAGGGCTGTACAACATGTTTAGTGCAATTAAACACAAAATATCTACACTGTCTTCTGACTTTGAATATTACGTAGCTCGTTGGAAGCATAGCAGAAATCTGCCAGCATTGGAAGGACGCGATCGCAACATCCTTAATGCTCTCAAAAAAGATGGCGTTTGCGTCACAACACTGGCAGATTTAGGGTTAAATTCTAGCTCCGAACTGCTCAAAGCTGCTTACCACCAATTGTCTCAGATGGAAAATCCCAACAACGGCCATCTAGATGAAAAGTTACCACAAATTTCCACAGTTACAGGTTTACCAGAATTTTATGCCTGGGGGATAGAGAAAAGACTGGTCAACATCATCGAAAATTATATTGGTCTTCCCATTGCTTTTCATGGTGTACATTTACGCAAAGATTTTCCTAGTAGACATCAGTTTGGGACGCTACTATGGCATAGTGATGCAGAAGATCGTCGGATTATCAAAATCTTTATTTACTTGAATGATGTAGAAGAAAAAACTGGGCCTTTTGAATACATTCCCCGTTCTTTAACTTCCCTATTTAGTTGGAATTATTTTCGACTTTATTACAAACTTTGGAAGTCAGGCTATATGGGTATCGATGATGAAGAAGTAAAACCAGTCATCCCCAAATCAGCTTGGAAATCCTGCCCAGGCCCAGCAGGTACAGTCATTATTGTAGATACGAAAAATGCTTTGCATCACGGCACAGTCCGCACAGAAGAACGGTCAGCGCTATTCTTTTGTTACACCGCCAACCCGCCCGAACGACCAGACCTCTGCACTCAATACTGGGATGATACTTATCCCAGAGCAGAGTTACGTTCTTCATCAGATGCAGTTAAAGTTCCTACTTAATACCCTTTCGTAGGGCGCGTGGAACTCACCCTACGAAGTTGAAGGTGATTAAATCCACTTTATTACAATACGCTTGGGTTAAGAAGAATAGTAGGTTGGGTTGAGCAACAGCGAAACCCAACAAAGCCTTGATAATGTTGGGTTTCGTTCCTCAACCCAACCTACGCCAGTTTTAGTTTTTAGCCTTAACCCAAGTGTATTGCACTTTATTGCTGTTATTTTCTGGCGTAAATACTAAGCAGTTAACAAGTATTTCTGTACTCAATAATTATCTCAAAGGAATCACATGATTTTTACCGAAACCGTACTCAAAGACGCATTCATTATTGATTTAGAAGAAAAGCCAGACCACCGTGGTTTTTTTGCTCGGTCTTTCTGCGCTCAAGAATTTGAAGCACACGGATTAAAGCCAACAGTTGCTCAATGTAACCTGTCTTTTAACTACAAAAAAGGCACTATCCGGGGAATGCATTATCAGATTCTGCCAGCAGCAGAAACAAAATTAATTCGCTGTACTAAAGGCGCAATTTATGACGTAATTATTGATATGCGTCCTGAATCTCCCAGCTTTTTATCACACATTGGTGTAGAGCTAACCCCAGAAAACCGCCGCGCTTTATATGTTCCAGAAATGTTTGCTCACGGCTATCAAGCACTCACAGATGAGACTGAAGTCGTATATCAAGTGGGTGAATTTTACACCCCAGGGTATGAAAGAGGTTTACGCTATGACGACCCATTCTTTAACATTGATTGGCCTCTAGATGTGACTGAAATATCTGAAAAAGATTTAAATTGGCCTTTGTTGAGAATGATGACTGTTGGCGGTACAGCTTCCAGATAACTATAGGCTCTTTCTCTGCACGATGCCAGTTGTTACAACGCGGGGAAACCGCGCAACACACTGGCTCATCTGCGTGAGGTAAAAAATAATTAATTAGGTAGAAATAAATGCCAAATAAAATTCTATCTCGTGTCGGTAATACTATCTCTTTTGTATCCAAAAAAGTCCAAGCTCGGATCAATTACGCTAAGACTTTACAGGTTGTTTCCCTAAAGCCTAAACAGCCTTCCAAAGGAAATGTACTTCTTTCTTATCGGATTGAACCATTTCTCATCAAACCAGGTCAGCCTATCCCCAATGACCAAAGTTGGAACTGGGAATGTCTACTAATCGCCCAAACTTTTTTAGACTTGGGCTATAACGTTGATGTCATCCAATTCCATAATGATAAATTCGTTCCTCAAAAGGACTACGCATTTTTCATTGATATCCGTCATCGTCTAGAAGCGCTTGCACCAAAGCTTAATAAAGATTGCATCAAGATTTTCCACGTTGACATTGCCAATATGGTGTTTCGCAATGCAGCTGAATGCAACAGACTTCTAGAACTCCAACATCGCAGAGGAATTACTTTACGTCCACAGCGATTTGAAACGCCCAATTTGGGAATTGAATATGCCGATTATGCTACCGTATTAGGCAACAATTTCACAGTTGATACATTCAAATATGCGAACAAACCAATGTATCGTATTCCCATTTCTTCGTCACTCGTTTATCCCTCTCCCAACGAAAAAGACTTTGAAGCGGTAAGAAAGAATTTTATCTGGTTTGGTGGTAGCGCTCTAGTTCTCAAGGGATTAGACTTGGTTTTAGATGCCTTTGCCCAAATGCCGGAATACCATTTAACAGTTTGTGGCCCGGTAAGCAATGACAAAGAATTTGAGCAAGCTTTCTATAAAGAACTGTATGAAACACCCAACATCCACACCTATGGTTGGATTGATGTTAGCAGCCCTGACTTTTTAAAGATTACAAATAATTGTTTGGGACTTGTTTATCCTTCCGTTTCTGAGGGACAGGCAGGAGCAGTAATCACTAGCTTGCAAGCCGGATTAATTCCGATTCTGAGCTACGAATCTGGTGTTGATGTTCATGATTTCGGTGTGATTTTCGATAATCTTTCCCTTGAAGAAATCAAGGCGAAAGTTAGAAGTATTTCCAATTTGCCTGTTGAAGACCTAAAGTTGATGTCTCAGAAGGCGTGGGAATATGCAAGAGCAAATCATACCAAAGAAAAGTTTGCCCAAGCCTACAGAAATGCTGTGGAGCAAATTATCGAAAATCACAGCCAGAAAAAACAGACTGGTTCTATAGCATCTAGCAAACAGCTAGTTAACACTTAGCCCTGGCGATTAGAAATCGCGGCTATACAAACCAAGTCCGCCTGCGCGGACTGATGAAAATTAAGGGTTTCAAATCCGCGCAGTCCAGTTTTGCGACTTCTAGTAGCTTGGTACAAGATGTCGCTAATTCCAATTCCCATGAAAATGTACTTAATATTTAGCTGTAACAAATTATTAAGTGCAAAATTATCGAGAATTTGTATCACAATAAACAGTTCCAAAAAGGAGTTTAGTTCATGATTATTATCGATCGCGCCTTACGAGCTAGAGCAGCAGCAGGCAATCCCATCAAAGTGGGAATGATTGGTGCTGGTTTTATGGGTCGAGGAATTGCCAACCAAATTGTCAATTCAGTGCCAGGAATGGAGTTAGTTGCTATATCCAATCGCCAGATTGATGCAGCTAAACAAGCTTATTCGGAAGCAGGAATTGAAGATATTCAAGTTGTTGCAACTGTCAGCGAATTAGAAGATGCGATCGCTAACGGTAAGTATGCAGTCACAGAAGACGCTAAGTTACTGTGTCGGGCCGAGGGCATCGATGCATTAATCGAAGTCACGGGTGCAGTGGAATTTGGCGCTCAGATCGTTATGGAAGCGATCGCCCATTGCAAGCATGTGATCATGATGAATGCCGAACTCGACGGCACCATTGGCCCCATCCTGAAAGTGTATGCCGATAAAGCTGGCGTCATTCTCAGCGCCTGTGATGGCGATCAGCCAGGGGTACAAATGAACCTTTACCGCTTTGTCAAAAGCATTGGTTTAACTCCGTTATTGTGCGGTAACATTAAAGGACTCCAAGACCCCTATCGCAATCCCACCACCCAAGAAGGATTTGCTAAACGTTGGGGTCAAAAGCCCCACATGGTGGCTAGCTTTGCCGATGGAACCAAAATTTCCTTTGAGCAAGCGATCGTTGCCAATGCCACGGGTATGAAAGTCGCCAAACGGGGAATGCTGGGATATGACTTCAACGGTTATGTCGATGAAATGGCCCATATATATGATGTTGAACAACTCAAAGAACTGGGCGGCATTGTCGATTATGTTGTTGGAGCAAAACCTGGCCCAGGCGTATATGTATTTGCCACTCACGACGACCCCAAGCAACAGCACTATCTCAACTTATACAAATTAGGCGAAGGCCCACTTTACAGCTTCTATACTCCTTATCACCTCTGCCATTTTGAAGTTCCCTTGTCCGTAGCGCGTGCTGTTCTGTTCGGTGATGCGGTTATGTCTCCACTAGCAGGCCCGCTAGTAGATGTTGTCACCACCGCCAAAATCGACCTGAAAGCAGGAGAAACCTTAGATGGCATCGGCTACTACATGACCTACGGACAATGTGAAAATTCCGATATTGTCCAACAGCAAAATCTTCTACCAATCGGTTTAGCTGAAGGGTGTCGCCTCAAACGAGATATTTCTAAGGATCAAGTCCTCACTTATGAGGATGTGGAATTACCTGAAGGCAGACTCTGCGACCAACTACGAGCCGAGCAAAACACTTATTTCGCCACAGAAAAAATCTTGGTAGCAGTTGGGTAATATCGGTTCCAAAAATATTTGCCACAAATGAATTGGCTGTAGGGGCGTACAGCTGTATGCCCCTATATGTTTGTCGCTAGAATTTCATCAAGAGGATAGGAAGTTATATTGCTGAACACTAAAGTTGTTGATAGTAATATCAAGTCCGGGTAATTAGTTATGATTTCCACAGTCATTGCACCCCACCCCCAACCCCTCCCCGCAGGCCTACGGTGTACACACAAGTCCCATTACCCCCCTCAATCCCCCCTTATAAAGGGGGGAAGCCGGAAATCTAGTTCCCTCCCCTTTCCAAGGGGAGGGTTAGGGTGGGGTAAAACCTTGGTTAATCAGCTATTTCAGACTTGTGTGTACACCGTAGCCCCGCAGGCGGGGAGGGGAGACAAAGCGTAGCTTTGGCGGGGTGGGGTTCTTGAGGTTTAATGAGTAACTAAGCGGACAGGATAGTAACTTGCTGGGGAGCGTTTAAACAAACCTGATCGAAACTTTAGGTCAAATTCATGAAAATTGCTCTAGTCCATGATTATTTAACCCAGCGAGGTGGGGCAGAGCGTGTGTTTGAACTGCTTTGTAAGCGCTATCCCGAAGCAGATATTTTCACATCTTTGTACGATCCACAAAAAACTATTGATCTAGGCGATCGCATAGTCAACACAACTTTCTTACAAAAGATTCCTGGTGCGGCAAAATATTTCAGGTCGATGGCTCCTCTATATTTTCCTGCCTTTCGTGCCTTGGATCTACAAGACTACGATTTAATTATTAGCAGTAGCACCAGCTTCGCCAAAGCAGTGCGAAAAAATCCCAATGCCCGCCACATTTGTTTTTGCCATAATGTCACTCGTTTCTTATGGGATACAGCAACTTATTTAAGAGAGTACGGAGACTATAGATATTTTGCTCCTTTAATCGAACAAATATTTCAAGTAATGAGAAAGGTAGACCTGAAATATGCACAGGAACCTGACCTTTATATTGCTAATTCTAGTGTTGTTGCCCGCCGGATTGAAAATATTTATGGCAAAAAGGCAATGATGGTGAACTATCCAATTGATACTAGTAAATTTGTTTTTTCAGATATAAAAGATGAATATTATCTGGCCTCCGCTCGGATGATCAGTTATAAGCGACTTGATATAATAGTCGAAGCTTTTAATTGGTTAGGGTGGCGGTTATTAATATCAGGCGACGGGCCAGAACTAGCACGGTTAAAATCTAAAGCATTACAAAATATTGTGTTCTTGGGACACGTAAGTGATAGAACCCGCAAAGACTTGTTTTCCAAAGCCAAGTCTATTATTGTCGCAGCCCTAGAAGACTACGGATTAGTTCCGGTAGAGGCTAACGCCAGCGGCACACCAGTCATCGCCTATGGTGCAGGTGGAGTATTAGATACTCAAATACCAGGTGAGACAGGAGTCTTTTTCAAAAGACAAACACCCGAATCTTTACAAGTTGCATTACTAGAAGCCAATGGCATTTCTTGGGATTACGATCGCATCCGTAATCATGCAGTAGCAAATTTTTCAGAAAATGCCTTCTTTGGGAAAGTTGAGCAAATTATTAACCAAGCTTGTGGCGTGCATCAAATATTCATTTGATTTCTGAATCTCTTTCCATGATAAGATTACCTATTTATTTTTGCTCTCGTCCTTGGCGGTTCGTAAAAAAATAGGTATTCTTCGGAGAATCTCTTAGCGTAAGTCTTGAAGACAAGGATATAAAAGTGGTTCAAACTAGTCTAAATCCTCAAATAAGTGCAGCTTCTGAAAGTGAACCAAGTTACGGACAAATGTTTGCCGTATTTGTGCGGAGATTTCCTTGGTTTTTAGCAGTATTAGTTAGTTCTATTGCTATTGCAAGCATAGTAACTGTAAAGACAAAGCCTACTTATAAAAGTTCTATGCAACTGCTAGTAGAACCTAACTATCAAGGTAAGACAGAAGGTGCTGGGTTAGACAATCAGTTTACTGACTCTAATGTGGTCATCGATACTGCGACCCAGCTTAACTTGATGCAGAGTTCGGGACTTATCCAAAAAGCAGTTGATAAACTTCAGTCTGATTATCCAGATATAAGTTCAGGTGAAATTAAAGCTTCTTTGGTCTTAACTCAAATCAGGAGCAAAGAAGATAATGTCGCTACTAAAATATTTCAAGTTGAATACACCGCTGGAGATCCAGAAAAGACCCAAAAAGTTCTGGGTGCAATTCGACAAGTTTATGTGGAATATAACAAACAGCAACAGAGTTCGCGTTTGCAGAAAGGTCTACAAATTATCAGGGAACAATTAAGTAAAGCCAGTGAAGAAGTAAACGCTGCTGAGACAAATTTACAAAGGTTTCGTAGAAACCAGAACTTAATTGATCCAGAGTCACAGGCCAAAGCAATTGAGACAGCTTTGAACAATCTTGCCCAAGAAAGACAGACAACTCGTGCTCAGTATGGCGAGGCTTTGGCACGTCAAAAATCTTTGGAAGAACAACTTAACCGTTCTCCCCAAAATGCTCTAGTTGCTTCTCGCTTGAGTCAGTCTACTCGCTACCAAAGCTTACTCAACGAAATCCAAAAAACCGAACTAGCACTAGCACAGGAACGTTTACGGTTTACAGATCAAACTCCGAGTGTGCAAAAGCTCAAAGAACAGCTTCAGGGCCAGAAGGAGTTATTGCAACAAGAGGTAGGAAGAACTTTAGGCGGAAAGTCTGCTGGTGCATTCACTTCTGGAGACTCTCTTCTTGAACGAGGACAGCTCGGTGAAATTGATCTCAGCCTTGCGGGTCAGCTAGTAGAAACGCAGACCAATATAGTTGCTTTAACTGCTCGCGATCAAAGTTTGGCTCAAAAAGAAAACGAGCTGCGTTTTGAAATCAAACGCTTCCCGCCTCTGTTGGCTTATTACAACCGGATGCTACCGCAGTTGCAATTTAGCCGTGAAAGGTTAGAACAGCTTTTAAGAGCAGAGCAGCAATTGCGGCAAGAACTTTCCAAGGGTGGATTTAATTGGGAAGTGGTAGAAGATCCTCAAAAAGGCGCACAATTAGGCCCCAATCTCCAACAGAACTTGCTGTTAGGTGCTGTAGTTGGGTTAATGTTAGGAGGCATTGCTGCCTTTATTCGAGAATCGGCTGATGATGCAGTTCACACTACTGCTGAATTAGAGAAGCAAATGGCCATGCCGTTGTTGGGAACAACTCCCAAGTTACCGCCAGCCAAACCCAAAGAATCAATGATCAAGTTGCCTTTTGGCAAGCCAGAAGTTCTCGCCCCCTGGACAATTCAGGTATTGCAATCTCCACCGCGTTGGGAATCGCTGGATCTGATTTACAAAAACATTGAACTTTTAAATACTGTTACTAATTTAAAATCTTTGATGATTACCTCAGCTTTAGCCGATGAGGGTAAATCAGCTTTGGCGTTGGGTTTGGCAATGAGTGCTGCCCGTTTACACAAAAGGGTACTGCTGATTGATGCCAACTTACGCGATCCCAGTTTGCACCACCAACTAAATCTTCCCAATGAGCAGGGGCTTTCAACTTTATTGGCGAGTGATACAACTCTACCCAACCAAATTAGTCTTCAATACTCAGGCTCCGCCTACATCGATATTTTGACCGCTGGCCCCAAACCTGCTGACCCAGCTAATCTGTTGAGTTCCCCCCGGATGATGCAATTAATGGCAGCATTTGAGGAAAACTATGATTTGGTACTGATAGATGCTCCCCCAGTTCTTGGTTTAGTCGATGCCATGCTCACTGCCTCATCTTGTCGTAGCGTGGTCATGGTGGCAAGCATTGGTATTGTGACGCGAAGTCAACTTAATCAAGCGACAGCCATGCTGAGTAAGTTAAATCTGATTGGGGTTGTAGCTAATGGGGTATCAAACTCTAGTAGTAATTACGTACCTTATATCAAACAACAGCAGTTAGCTCTACGTCAAGCTGTAGAAAAGTAGCTAGTACCGCTAGATGCTAGATCCCCGGCTTCGTAAAAGTTGCCGGGGATTTGGCGTTTCGCATTTGTAATCAAAATTTCATTTTGTTGCGATCAGGATAAAATCAGTATATTTATGCTATCTTTATTGGTTTTCAGAGAAATCACTGGCTCTTTAAAGAGTAAATAAAGAATTTATTTGAGCGATCGCTATTTCTACATAGTCTTATATTCTAGAGATTAAAGCACCTTCATAAAGGCTAGAAGACAAGAGTGGACTGGTTTTTTTAAATCTCTCGACACAATGAACACCTCAACGTAATTAAACGTAGTGGCCTGGCACAGCTAAAATGATGCATTAGATGTAGGTTGGGTTGAGCAACGCGAAACCCAACATTAATAGGAGTGTTGGGTTTCGTTCCTCAACCCAACCTACAAATTTTTTTGCAACAATTTAGCCTTGCCACGCCAGTAGATATAGATTCATGGGTAATTTCCCTCTACACTTCTCTACTGTCAGTAGTTCCCGGAAAATCATAATTTACCCATGAATGTTAATAGTAGCGGTGATTGCTACCTATCTAATTAGTATCTCTCTAATTTCTACATCTCTACACCAGCAGAATTCTGCACGATATGTGCTTGGCTGAGTGGCAAATAGCAATAACATATTTTGCCCTCAATTATCTCCAACTTTTTGGACTTACAACAAGATTCGGATTTGGGTCTTTGGCATTAATAGCCTTTGATAACGCCTCAGTAATTCACTCCTGTATAAACCCAAAGACATTATGACAACTTCAATAATTCCAACTCTAGAGAATTTATATGATGTAACCCAGGAACACCAAGGTAATCGTGGGTACTGCACACTCCAATGGCGGCGGGGTAAGCTGTTGGTGAAGGCACCTGGACGAGTTAAACAACCATATCTACCTGCATTAGATAGTAAGCGATCGCTAGTAGAATGCTTACAACATTCTCCTGTAAATTTGGTAAGCATAGATCCAAAATTGGGTGAAGCTTTACTCAGGTTTTGGGCAGATGCATGTGAAGAAGCTCAAAAGCCAATATTCCTCAGCATACCCGCTGGAAAAAAACTGCCTAACGAACCCTTCAGACAATTGCAGCGAGTAATTGATTGGATTGCTGCTTTCGTGTTGCTGCTATTAGTAAGTCCAGTCATGTTGGGATTGATTGTATTAATCCAGGTTTACTCACCAGGGTCACTTTTTTGCCATGAATGGCGTGTTGGAGAACGGGGTAAACTCTTTCAAGCGATGAGCTTTTGCACGCACAATATCACACCGCTAGGGCGTTGGATGGGTAAATACAATCTCCACAATCTGCCACAGTTATTTAACGTGCTGCAAGGTGACATGAGTTTGACAGGATCTCATTGTTGGACTTTAGAAGATGCAGTACAGCTAAATAAACTACCAGAAATTACGGCTTCATGGGAAGTAGAGGCACAGTCTCACCTGTTACATCTGGATAGCCAAACCCTGTAATTTATCTGTGCGGTAATTGATGAAATCATCTACCGCACTGAGGCTAATCCAAAAATTGCTTACATCTATAGCGGTCTATCTACCTTGCCAAACTATTATTATAAAATCCATGCATTCCCAATTTCCTCAAAAATTTCGTAGTCTGCTCAAAGCTACCAGCTTTTGGCAAGATAACTATTTGATATTGCAAGAATTTAAACACTTTCGCAAAATTGCAATTTTAGCTCTGATATTCTCGGTTTTGGCGGCAACCTTTGAAGGTGTAAGTATTGGTTTCTTACTTTCCTTTTTGCAAAGTTTAACCAGCCCCAACGCTCAACCTGTGCAAACAGGAATAGACTGGTTTGATATTTGGATTTTGGGAGCTAAGACATCAGCAATTAATCGCCTCTACCGTGTATCTTTACTAATTTTATTGAGTACTTGGTTACGTGCCACTTTCAATTATTTTTCTCAAGTCTATACTGAATTATCTCAACTACATCTTGCCGACCGCTTACGTAAGCAAATTTTTGAACAGTTACAATCTTTATCGCTAAGTTACTTTGCTAAAACTCGTTCTGGTGAACTAATTAACACAATTACCACAGAAATTGAAAGGATTAGACAAGGTTTTAGTGGCGGGGCATTTTTAGTAACAAGAGGACTA
This sequence comes from Nostoc sp. ChiQUE02, assembly GCF_034531305.2. Taxonomy (NCBI): domain Bacteria; kingdom Bacillati; phylum Cyanobacteriota; class Cyanophyceae; order Nostocales; family Nostocaceae; genus Nostoc; species Nostoc sp. ChiQUE02. The sequence continues at coordinate 162,508 of NZ_JAVRBN020000006.1, read as the reverse complement.
ACAACCTTTGTCTACTTAATATCAATGTTTTTGATATCATGGCAACTAACGCTGATATCAGCATTACTATTTACACTTTTAGGTGTGGGGTTGTCGAATCTGAATGCTAGAGTCAGAGAATCAAGCTTTGGCATGACCACTGCTAATGCCAATTTTACATCAACAGCCATAGAATTTATTAATGGCATTCGCACTGTTCACTCCTGTGGTACTCAAGAATTTGAGCGTCAGCGTTACTATAAGGCTAGTGATAAAGTAATAAGTACTACAACCAAAGTTGTATTCACCTGGACACTTGTTAAGCCAATTGCCGAAGGGGTAGCGACTACAGTATTGGTCGGAATGATTATTTTGGCGTTCACTAGCCTTGTTACCAATGGAACACTACAAGTTGCTTCTTTGCTAACCTTTTTCTTTGTGCTGTTTCGCTTCATCCCCTTCGTTCAAGATATTAACGGCACGAGAGCATATCTTAGTACTCTACATGGCTCGGCAGATAATATTAAAAATCTCTTGACCAGTGATGAAAAATATTACTTTCAAAATGGCAAACTTGAGTTTAAGGGATTAAAAAGGTCAATAGATTTAGTATCTGTAGATTTTGGCTATGATGAAGAAAATTTAGTGCTGCATAATATTACCCTGACCATTGAAAAAGGGAAAATGACAGCATTAGTTGGAGCATCTGGTGCTGGTAAAACAACCCTTGCTGATTTAATTCCACGGTTTTATAATGCTACAGATGGATATCTTTACATTGATGAGGTTGATATCCGGCAGTTTGAAATTAACTCCCTACGTCGCAAAATAGCTGTTGTCAGTCAAGATACTTTTATTTTCAATACTAATGTTTGGGAGAATATTTCTTACGGTACTCCAGAGGCGACTAATGATGAAATTGAAGAAGCAGCTAAACTAGCAAATGCACTAGAATTTATTTTAGAAATGCCCGAAGGTTTTGATACCCAATTGGGAGATCGGGGTGTTAGGTTATCTGGAGGACAAAGACAGCGAATTGCTATTGCGCGTGCTTTACTGCGGAACCCAGAAATTTTGATTTTGGATGAAGCAACTAGCGCCTTAGATTCGCTATCTGAGCGTTTAATTCAAGATTCATTAGAAAAGCTATCTGTTGGGAAAACAGTAATTGCGATCGCTCACCGTCTTTCTACTATTTCTAAGGCAGATAAAGTAGTAGTTTTAGAACAGGGACGGATAGTAGAACAAGGTAAGTATCAAGAACTTCTGGAACTCAAAGGCAAGCTTTGGAACTATCATCAAATGCAGTATGAAGTAAGGCAATCAGATTAGACCAATATCCAATTTTCAAAATACTTTCAACCTATAAATCGGCTGTATATTCTACAGCCGTATGCCCATAACTATTTATCTGTATCAGTAATTTGATGAAATAATATCAACAAAAAAACAGTACTCTAAAGGTTGATTATCTCAGAAGATAATTTTTTAGTAACTATTAAACTTAGTGCAATATATTAATCAATAACAGAAAAAATGTACCAAAAATTAATTGATCCAAATCTGATTTATCAATGCTCCAATTTTGAGGTAGGTGAAGGCGGGGGTGTTGAAACTTATTTAGCTTCTCTATTTGAACATCGACCAGCAGAAGTTAGCGATCGCGTGATAAAATCACTTAAAAATGTCGATCAAAGCCAATTCAAACTGCTGCACATCCACAGCCCAGATTTACTATTGCAGCTTACAGGCGAATGTCCCGCAGTTTTCAGTGTTCATAATCATTCATTCTACTGTCCTAGCGGCACAAAGTATTTAGCAGGGCAGCGGACAATCTGCGATCGCAACTTTTCTTACTTAGGATGTACCTGGGGTAAATTAGTAGATAAATGTGGTAGCCGTAGACCGTTAAGAACTCTTCAAGAACTGCAAACTACTCATCAGTTTTTAGATGTTTTAAAAAAGGTAAAAATTACTTTTGTTGCTAATAGCGAATATGTGCGGCAAGAATTGATTCAAAATGGTGTACCCCCTGAGCAAACTGTAACGCTACACTGTGGAATTTCAGTACCGCAAACAGCAACTGCACCCCTAAGTTTAGAAGTTCACCAAAATCATAGAATTTTGTTTGTTGGTCGCATTGTTTCTGATAAAGGTTTGGAATGGTTACTCAAAACTTTAATACATACAGACCCGCAAATTCAACTTGATATCGCAGGTGAAGGCTGGGAACGACCCCTCTTAGAAAAGTTAGCAAACACCCTCAAATTGAGTAACCGGATCACTTGGCATGGTTGGTGCGATCGCAACAAATTAAATCAACTTTATCAACAGTGTTTTGCAGTCATCTTTCCTAGCGTTTGGCCTGAACCTGCGGGTCTTGTGACTCTGGAAGCATACTCTCGTTATCGACCTGTAATTGGTAGTGCAGTCGGAGGAATTCCAGAACATTTACGAGATGGAGAAACGGGTATTCTTGTTCCAGGTAATAATATCAAAAAACTGGCTGATGCCATTAATGAGTTGTATCTAGATCATCAAAAAAGCCGATATATGGGCGAACAAGGTCATGCTTTGTTGATGAAGGAATTTACAATGAATGCTCATGTAAAAAACCTGCAAACAATTTATGCAAAAACAATAGCAGAATTTCCTTCTAGAGCGAAAAAAATATATAGCCTATCTCAAGCTAAATAAGCTGAATTTGGTCAAAATAGCAAATGGCGCATCTTTGAAGTAAATATAAAGGTAAAAAATATGTCATTGCATCAAGAATCCCAACAACCTTTAGTTAGTATTATTATCCCCACCTATAATCGACCAGAGTATCTCAAGCAAGCGATCGCAAGTGCTATAAAACAAACTTACCGAAATATTGAAATTATTATTTCTGATAATTGTAGTTCAGAAAACCCCCAAGCAATTGTCGCATCTTTTGGTGATTCACGCATCAAATTTTGGCAGCATCAGCAAAATGTTGGCATGTTAGCTAATCAGCAGTATGGCTTCAATTTGGCGCGAGGTAAATATGTTGCTAGTCTACATGACGATGATATTTGGAATGAAGACTTTTTAGCAAAGCTTGTACCACCGTTAGAATTAAATTCTGATTTAATTATCGCTTTTTGCGATCAATATATCATAGATGCTAACGGTATAATCAATGAGATTGGAACTGAAGAAAATACACGGGGTTATAAGCGAGATAAACTAGCAAAAGGAATTCATCAACCTTTCTATAAAATTGGGTTGGTAGATAAAAGTATACCTACTGCTGCATCTTGCGTAATTCGCAATAATTCGGTGGATTGGTATAGTATTCCCTCAGAAGTTGGCGGTATGTGGGATTTATATTTAACCTATCTGTTCTGTATATCTGGTCGTGGCGCTTACTATTATCCAGAAAGATTGACACGATATCGCGCCCATGAACAAACTGATACTATGCTCAGTGGTAGTCGAGATGTGCAAGCAAAAATTCGTAAAGCTAAAAGCGAAATGTTTTGTTATCAAGTCTTTCTAGAAGACCCTCGTCTACAGGAATTTAGAACTCATTTTCAACAGAAATGGTTAGAAGCTAATACCACTTTGGGAATTGGTTTGCTACGAAGTGAACAAATAGCAGCAGCACGTCATTATTTTTGGCAGGTGCTGAATAAACAAAAATTTGATGTGCGAACTCTGGCAGCACTTGGTCTCAGTTTTACGCCGCGATTTTTAGCAAATAAGTTAATGAAAATATAGAAATAATAGAGCAATCATGTCTGAGTCTTAGAAATTATTATTTTTACAAACTACAGAGATGCAGAGGATATGGTAAGAGTAAAAATCAGAATATTTTAACTTTATTTTGCATCTTTACGTGAGTTGATATTACTAAGGAAAAGAGTGGATGAAACTTTGTATTGTTACTCATAAAATCAAAAAAGGTGATGGTCAGGGTCGGGTAAATTATGAAGTTGCTCAAGAAGCAATTCGTCGTGGTCATCAATTAACATTATTAGTTAGTGAAGTTGCACCAGAACTAGAAGAAAATAGTCAAGTTCATTGGATCTCAATTCCAGTCAAAGGCTATCCCACAGAATTTGTTCGTAATTTCATATTTGCCCAAAAAAGTGCCGATTGGTTACGTAAACATCGCTCTGACATTGATTTAGTTAAAGTCAATGGAGCAATTAATATGGCTGCGGCTGATGTGAATGCTGTACATTTTGTCCACAGTTCATGGTTGCGATCGCCAGTTCATATTTCCCGCAACCGCCGCGATTTATATGGTTTATACCAATGGCTGTTTACGGCTTTTAATGCCCGTTGGGAAAAACAGGCTTTCCAAAAAGCGCAGGTTGTTGTAGCTGTATCCGAAAAGGTAGCCCAGGAATTAGTCAACATTGGTGTACCGCGTTCTCGGATTCGCGTAATTGTTAATGGCGTTGACTTAGAAGAGTTTACCCCTGGCCAAAGCAATCGCCAAAAATTAGGTTTACCGGAGAACGTCACCTTAGCACTGTTCGCCGGAGACATCCGCACACCTAGAAAGAACTTAGATACGATACTGCACGCCTTGGTGAAAGTTCCCGATTTACATCTGGCGGTGGTAGGTCATATCGAAGGTAGTCCTTTCCCACAACTAGCAGCTTCCTTGGGGTTAAGCGATCGCGTGCATTTTGTTGGATTTCGCCGTGATATCCCCGAAATTATGCGGTCAGTAGATTTATTTATTTTTCCTTCCCGATATGAAGCTTGTAGCCTCGTATTGTTAGAAGCACTTTCTTCAGGACTACCAGTAATTACTGCCGCAGCTACCGGAGGTGCAGAGTTGGTGACATCAGAATGTGGCATCGTCTTACCCGACTCAGATGATATCGATGCTTTGGCTGTAGCGCTGATGTCTTTAGTGAGCGATCGCCCGTTGATGCAGCAAATGGGTCAAGCAGCTCGCTCTGTGGCAGAACAACATAGCTGGATTACTATGGCACAAACTTATGTGGATCTATTCGAGGAGTTAAGCAAGAATGCGGAACACCGTTCTCATACCGACTTATCGTCGTCCACAAGACCTATCACGCTGCCTTTTGGCGCTACAGGAGCAAACTAAACCCGTCGATCAGGTGATAGTGGTTGTCCGTGATACGGATGCAGAAACTTGGGAATTTCTGGCCCAATTCAAAGCGGACAATTTGCCACTACATACTGTGAAAGTGACACAACCGGGCGTAGTAGCAGCCCTCAACGCCGGATTAGCAGCAGTGGAGGGCGATATCGTTTCCGTTACTGATGATGATGCCGCACCTCACGCAGATTGGTTAGAGCGCATTGCCGCTCACTTTAGCTTTGATAGTTGCATTGGCGGTCTGGGTGGGCGTGATTGGGTACACCACGGCAGCAAATTAGAAGATGAATCCCGCCTATTAGTCGGTCGATTGCAGTGGTTTGGGCGAGTGATTGGCAACCATCACCTGGGAGTGGGAGAACCCCGTGAAGTCGATATTCTCAAGGGTGTGAACATGAGTTTTCGTACCCAAGCAATCGGGCAATTGCGCTTTGATGAGCGGATGCGTGGTACAGGAGCGCAGGTACACTTTGAAATGGCATTCACTCTGGCATTAAAGCGGGCTGGTTGGAAGATAATTTACGATCCTAACGTTGCTGTAGATCACTATCCGGCACAACGTTTTGATGAAGATCAACGAAATAACTTTAATGAAATTGCCTTTATTAACTTAGTCCATAATGAAACTTTAGTTTTACTAGAGCATTTGTCACCTCTACGCCGGATTGTATTTTTGTTCTGGGCAGTATTTGTGGGTACATGCGATAGTTTGGGCTTAGTACAATGGCTGAGATTTTTGCCCAGCCAAGGGCAATTGGCGGGGAAAAAGTTATTAGCATCCTGGCGTGGGCGTTGGCAGGGATATAAACAATTCAAAATACAGAATTCAGAATTCAGAATGAGGCAGAGCCTCGAATGACTTCATTCCCAGGCTAGAGCCTGGGAACGAGTTGAACTTATTTTTTATATGTACATCTAAAATTGAATGAATTCTAAGCAGATACTTTTCAATAGTTTTTTACAAGAAAACTATTCTCCCGAAGAGCGATCGCTACAGGGTTGGATGGCGATCGCAGGCTTTATATTACTGACTGTAGTTTGCTATTTTGCTGGTGCTACTGCCGCATTACGCCTAATTTACCCGGTGACAGCTTTAGTAGTAGCCGTATTTTTATACTTACGGCATCCCATCCTCTACATCAGCTTTACCTGGTGGATTTGGTTTCTCACACCCTTAGCTACCCGCTTAGTTGACTATCGGGTGGGCTGGGATCCTACCCGTCAAATGCTTATAGCGCCCTACTTAGTGGTGTTTATAACCATAGCAACATTCTTACGACACTTTCCCCGTGCTTCTCGCCAAGGGGGCTTGCCGTTTGTTTTGGCTTTTATTGGAGTCTTCTATGGCTTTCTAATCGGTCTGATTTATAATGCACCAATCCCTGTAGCCCGCGGTCTGCTAGATTGGCTCAGTCCGATCATCTTCGCTTTTCACTTATTTAGTAACTGGCGAGATTATCCCAGCTATCGCCAGAACATTCAGCGAACATTCCTCTGGTGTGTGTTGCTTTTAGGAGCTTATGGCGTATATCAATTTGTGGTAGCTCCTGAGTGGGATAGGTACTGGCTCATAGAATCAAAACTATTCATGAGTTCTGGAAACCCTGTGCCTTTTGGGATGCGCGTCTGGAGTACATTGCACTCAGTCGGCCCCTTTGGTTCCGTCATGCAAGCTGGGTTGTTGTTGTTATTTACCAGTTCGGGAAATTTAATTTTTCCTGCTTCCGCTGTTGGTTACTTATCCTTCCTGTTGACACAAGCACGTACTAATTGGGGAGGCTGGTTGTTTGGAGTAATTATGATTATGGGTTCAGTCAAGGCCCGGATTCAAATGCGCTTAATCACCATAATTGTGGTGATGGCAATTTGTGTTGTGCCATTGACAACTATCGAGCCAATTTCTGGGGTTGTAGCAGCTCGTTTGGAAACTTTGTCCAATATTCAAGAAGATGGCAGTTTTAAAGATAGATCGGGAAGTTACGACAAAAACCTTAGTTTAGCCCTTTCTAATGGTCTAGGTAACGGGTTAGGAAATATCTGGAAAGTCAACGAAAAAACTGGTCAAATTGAAGTAGTGGTAATTGACAGTGGCATTTTAGATATGTTTTTCACCCTTGGTTGGTTTGGAGCCATCTTTTATATGGGTGGATTAATCTTATTAATTGTTAGCGTTAGCAGCTATGGTGAAGGTCGTTTCGATAGTTTTATCAGTGCTGCCCGTGCAATTGGGATCAGTTCCGCTGCACAGTTAGTTATCGGTAGCGGCATGTTGAGCGTGGCAGGGATGATTCTTTGGGGATTTTTAGCTATGGCTATGGCAGGACATAAGTACTATAGCAATCCTCAAATTTCTTCTAAGATCCCTGACTTTTTAGAGAAGTCGAGGATCTGATAAATCTTACAACTTAAATAGGATTGTTATAGATTATGAAAGTAATTATTGTAATGCCACTAGCCGAGCAAAGAGGCGGCGGTGAAATGATGCTCTGGGATTTGGTACAGCAGGGACGTAATGCTGGTGTTGAGTGGCTGGTGATATTTTTAGAAGACGGCCCGATGGTAGAGCAAGTAAAGTCCCTCGGTATTGATACGCGAGTTGTGGAAAGTGGACGTTTGCGCCAAATCCACCGTTTTATTGGCGCTGTTTTGCGGATAGCTGCGATCGCTCGCCGCGAACGTGCAGATATAATTGTCAATTGGATGTGGATCACGCATATATCTGGAGGTTTGGCAGCAATGCTGGCAGGGCTGCCTGCTGTTTGGTATCAACTAGAAGTACCTAGTGATAAAACTTGGTTGGTACGACTCGCTACTTTAATCCCAGCGCGGGCAATTATTACCCTCTCGCAAGATGGTAAGCAGGCACAGGCAGAGATTTGGCCCCACAGACCAACACCGTTGGTTTATCCTGGTGTCGCATTAGATCGATTTGAGCCTGATGCTTTACCAACTCCAGAAGAAGCACGGCGGAAACTGGGCTTACCTTTACACGGGCCGTTGATTGGAATTGTTGGGCGATTGCAACGATGGAAGGGAATGCACGTATTGGTGCAAGCGATGCCCAAAATTTTACAGAAGTATCCCGATGCCCATTGTGTGGTGGTTGGCGGTAAGCATGATTTAGAACCGGATTATGAAGACTTTTTAAAAGCAGAAATCGCCGCTTTGGGCTTGAATGACCAAGTAATTATGGCTGGGCTACAGCGTAATATCCCAGAGTGGGTGCAGGCGATGGATGTATTCGTTCATGCATCGGATAAAGAGCCGTTTGGGATTGTGATTATTGAGGCGATGGCGCTGGGTAAACCTGTAATTGCTGGCAGTGCAGGCGGCCCGACAGAGATTATTACCGATGGCATGAATGGACTATTAACACCTTACGGCGATGCGGATCAATTAGCGATCGCAGTTCTTCGCTATCTTGATGAGCAAGAATTTGCCCAGAGTGCAGGAGTAGCTGCCAGGCAACGCGCCCTCGATTTTTCAACGCAGAATTATGCCCAAAATTTCATTAATGCAATTCGTTCTGCAATGCCTAGTGTTTCTTAAGTTAATGTAGCATTTTCCTAATGTGGGAAATTGGTTGATAGGGAGAGTTAACAAAGATTTGGTTTGAACAATCAAACGAGCAATCACCACGTGCAACATCATAGGTTGCAGACTTGCTAGCATCCAAGAGAGGCACTATGTTTATAGAACCCATTAGTTACAGGTTTTGGTTGATGCCTAATCTAGACCACCTCTATTTTTAGCGAAGGTATTGTTATACACTACCTAAAGTATGTATTTATTAGTTGTGAATACTAACCTTTTAACTTGCGACGATTCAACCTCACGTAAGCTTGACGCAATTGTAAGGCAATTGGTAGTCCGAAGTAACAGCTTAATGAACACTAATTAACCAGACTCGATATATTCTGTAAAAAATGACACTACAAATAGCCTTAAATCAAAAAGTGTCCTTATCTGCAAATGTTCTGACTCAAGACTTAGCAGGGGAATCAGTTTTACTGAATCTGCAAACTGAAGAATATTTTAGTCAAAACGAAGTTGGTACAAAAATATTCTTTGTGCTAACTGAGTCAGATTCTATCCAGACAGCTTACGACACCTTGCTAAAAGAGTATGAGGTCGAGCCAGAAAAGTTAAAACAAGACTTGCTCAAGTTTATTGATAAATTAGTTAAGGCTGGACTAGTGGAAATTACTGATTCTTAACTTGAAGCAAATAATCAAATCATGCGTGTACTGATGATTGGTGCTGGGGGCGTTGCCTTGACAAGACCCTTAGATTGGGCAGTCAAAGCAGGTTATGAAGTTTGGCTACTAGGAGATGTAGACCCCTATGAAACTGAAGCTCCTAAAAATTACCGCTATTTCCCCACTGTTTGGCGAAAGTATCTAGAGGAGTTTACCAACACCTACCCATACGAAGATCAGATGGCCGAGGAAATGGCGGAGCCATTACGTAAACTTGCAGACGAATTCCAGCCTGATATTATCCATGTCCACGCCATTGGTTGGCACGCCCAGTGTTGTGTCCTGGCAAATCTAAGCCCTCTTGTCGTCTCTGCTTGGGGCTTTTTAAATCATTTGCTACAACCAGAAAGGGAACTAAGCAAGCATAAGGATAGGGTTAGCCAAGTGTTCAAGAACACTGGTGTGCTGATTGTAGAGACACCTAGTTTGATTGAGAAATCCAAAGCACTGCTAAACCCTAATCAACGAGTAGAATTAATTCCTTTAGGGACAAACCCCCAACATTTTCGCACTGGAGTCACCAAGGATTTGCCAAAGTGGCGGCGGGAAGTATTGAAGATTACCGAAGCACCCACAATTCTGCTTTCGCCCCGTGGTTGGTCTAAACTGTACAACCACGAGCAGATATTTGCAGCCTATGCACAGGCTTATCCCCAATTCACAAAACCGACGGTACTCGTCTTTTCAAAGCTAGGGCGTGGCGGTGGGGAGGAAGCAGTGGCTATTTACGAAAGCATCCGCAAAAAAGCAGAAGAACTCGGCTTATTAGAAAATCTGCGCTGGATGCCAGCCCTACCTTATAATTTCATGCCTACAGGCTACAACTTAGCAGATGTAATTATCAATTATCCTACCAACGATGCCTTTCCTTCGACACTCATTGAAGCAGTTGCCTGTGAACGCCCAGTGATTACCTGTGATTTATCAGCTTATCGAGGTACTTTTATTGAAGAATTTTGTACTTTGGTAGAACCTAAAAACCCAGATGCTCTAGCAGAGGCAATGATTAAAGTTGTCAATCAACCTCCCCAAGAGCGAGAAGCACATCTTGCACAAGCACGGCAAGTTATTGTCGAGCAGTATGATGAGGCGATTTTACAAAAGCGGCTGTTCCAGATATATGAAGATTTGGCATCTGCTACTAAGGTAATCTCTGCCTAAATTTTCCATCACTAAATTTGATTTCTGCAAGCCGCACACTCGTAACTTCCAGTCATGAATTAGGCGCTCCGTAAATGAAGTAAATTTGTAAGCTGTCACACATTTAAGTTGCATAAATAGGGCGGGCAAGATGCCCACCCCACAAGAGTTTGATTTAATCCGATTATGTAATTTATATGTTTTTTAGCTTATTAAAATTACTCTATTGTTCAGTTATAAAAACGAGATCCCATAGTTTCTCTTTTCTTAATTGCGCGAGCGTAGCTATTTTCTTGTAGTAGACCAATCCGTTCTATGTTGTACTCGTTCAGTACTCGTTTGCGTGCAGCTTGACCTAACTCCATTCGCAAAGATGGGTTGCGTAGTAATTCAACCACTGCTTTAGCAATCTGATTAGGGTTATGAGGGGGAACGAGTCTTCCACATTTACCATGATTGAGTTGCTCAACCATACCTCCAGAACTACTTCCAACTATTCCACGAGCAGCAGCCATAGCCTCAAGACAAACGAACGGAAAGTTTTCCCATAAACTAGGAAATACGCACAGATCAGTGGTTCCTAAATAAGATGGAATTTTGTCAAGTGGTACGAAACCTATGAACTCAAGTGAATTTATATAAGGTTGCAACATACTTTCAATATACTGTTGCATATCTAAATTAGGGTTAGGTGAAGGACGTTTTCTGCCAATAAATCGAAAGCTTACTTCCGGGTGCTGCTTCAATACAATCGGTATTGCTTGAGCAAGATCAAGAATACCTTTTCGGTTTTCAAGTCTGCCAATAAAAGTTACTACATTAGTCTGATTCTCAACAGGAATCTCTAAAAGCTCCCTTGATGGAACATATGGGTAAGGTACAAGAGATATCTTGTTACGATTTAATTTCCAAGCCTTGATCAACTCATCAGCTATTGCTTGAGAAGGGGCGACAATTTCATCTGCTTTTAGAGCATGGATATATTCAATATCCTCTTTAAAATTATATTTCCAGTTGCGGTTAATACCTTTACTACGTAAGACTCCCATATCGATATATTTACGGACTTCATCTAACAATGAGGGCTTTTCTTTATTTATCTTTGCGGCCAAGAAAGCTGGCGTATGTAACTTAACTACAAGTGGGATTTCTGGAACAAGGTGAACAGCTTCTCGTGCATCAGCATTATAATCAGTGCCTTCGACCACATCAAACTTGACTAATGAGTGCCTTTCGGCAAAAAGTTGACCAATTCGCTTTACAAAGTTTGTTGGATCAGTTTCATTAATTCGATGAACTAGTATCTCGTTTTCAGTTTCGGTTCTAGTACGATACCTACTACATGCAAATACCTCAACTTGATGACCTCTTTGTTGTAGAACCCTAGCTGCCTGATATACATATGTAGCAATACCTCCATATGCTGTATCGGGTGGATATTCGTAGCTAATAAAAGCAACTTTCATGCGTCTTGACTTTTGGTGGACTATAACTGACTAAGTAAGTCGGCGTAAATAATTAAAGCTTTGTAGTGAGGACTAAAGTCCTCAAATGAGGGCTGAAGCTCTCACTACAAACTAATCTCAATATTTTTTACATTACTTAACCTAGTTTCATTTATTCTCGCCTACTTACTTAACCCAAAATCCTAATAAAACCCTATCACTGATCTATCAATTTTTAGAAGAAGAACCCTTTCGCAAGCTGCAAGGTTATTTCATCTTCCACAGGGCATGAGTAGTCAAGTTAATCTTGTCATTTGCACCGTAGCTAATTTACGCTACAGAGTACTAATAAATTTAACAATCTTCATGTAAATTTAATTTGGTGATGGTATTATTTTATAGTCTGATAACTCCAAATAAGTAAAACAAAAAAAATAAGGGTTTCTCAAATGGCTCAATCTGAAAACGCGAAAAAAAACTATTCTGAACCTGAATTAAAAGCTCACGGTAAAATATCTGGTTTGACACAACAAGTGGGTGGTAGCGGTGGTTTCGGCACTACAACCAGGCCCGTCCCAATCACTGGTCTTCCTTTTTAAGGAGCATCAAAAAATACAAAGATAGTCAATCAAGTTTCCGCGTGTAAATTCCCACTTTTTCAGATCAAGTGAACGAGTTTTATAGCGGTGTGCAGTTGAGTGAGATACAAAACACTTTCCTGAAATGCTTGCACAGTAAGGAATTTAGTATTTCATTCAATCGATAACCGCTATAACAACAGTAACATCAACCAACAGTTGAATTGGATGTCCTCGTAGCCACTGTAGCCAGTGGTTAGAAATCGTATTTTCTACCCCGTCAGGTTGTTGCAAATGTCGATTAAAAACGATAATTATTGCTATCAGTTTTATGGACTCAACCTGTCTATTAATAGACTGCTCCCAGGGTTAGTTACTGTTAACAGTTCTGCACCGATAGATGTTGCTATTCACTTAGTTGGTAAACAGCAGAGTCAACTGCCATTACTCGACCAAGCTTTTTGGAATGTGCCGCTTGAGTGGTATCAACAAACAGGCTTCCACCTGTGGACAGCGCATCGGGATGACGGTACTTACTGGAGAATACGCTCTTTTGATGGGGTTGATTGCTTGGAATTCATCTTGAATCCTGACGGCAGTCAAGTTTGGGGTTTTTGGTCTAGAGATGCACTATTTACGGATGCGGTATCTTTGCTGCTGGGTTGTGTACTTGGTCATCTGTTACGGCTGCGGGGAGTGACTTGTCTTCATGCCAGTGTGGTTGCAGTTGATGGTAGCGCGATCGCCATTTTGGGACAATCAGGCGCAGGTAAATCAACCACAGCAGCAGCGTTAGCTAGCCGTGGATTCTCCGTATTGGCAGATGATATTGCCGCACTTATTCCTGATGAAAAAAGGTTTTGGGTACAATCTGCTTATCCTCGTCTACGCCTGTGGCCTAATTCTGTAAATGCCATTCACGGCTCAATAGAAGAGTTATCACTAGTATCAACTAGTCTAGATAAACGCTTTATAGATTTGCAAATAAAAGATAGAGAACAGTGGCAGTTTCAATCCCAAGCTTTGCCATTAATTGCTGTCTATATATTAGGAAAACGTGACTCAAACCTGACAGCACCTATAATTAACTCTCTTTCTCTACCTGAAGCAATGAAGCATCTAATGTTCAATTCCTATGGGCGTGCTTTGCTCACTTCTCAACAGTGTAGACAGGAGTTTCAAGAATTAGGTCAATTGGCAAAGACTGTTCCTGTCCGTGAGTTATTACTTCCTGATAATTTGGGGAGTTTGCAGCAAATTTATGATGTTATTTTAGAAAACTTACACCTGATTCATACTTTGGTTTAGCAACACCAGTAATTTGAATATCTGCCTATATTTACTAAGCAAATTTTTAAATATGCCAGTTTTTAAGCCAACCGTCAGTGTTATTATTCCTACTTACCAGCGTGGCCACCTTGTCAGTCAGGCAATTAACAGCGTTTTGGCACAAACCTACAAAGACTACGAAATTATTGTCATCAACGATGGTTCTCAGGACAATACTCCGCAAGTCCTGGCTGAATTTAGCGATCGCCGCATTACCACTATTCATCAAGCTAATCAAGGATTGTCTGCGGCTCGTAATGCTGGAATTCGCTCTGCTAGAGGGAAGTATGTCGCCTTTTTAGATGATGATGATCTCTGGGAACCTCAGAAGTTAGAAAAACAGATTTCCGTCTTGGAAGCCAATCCACGCATTGGTTTGATCTATTCAGATTTACTCTTTTTTTCTGATAAGCGGGGTTTGTTTCCGGGTTCGTACAATACAGCATTTCCTACCCCGAATCTTCAGGTATTATGGACTCTCTTTAGATGCAACTACATTCCAGTCCCAACGGTTGTTGTGCGTCGAGACTGTTTAGATAAAGTGGGTTTGTTTGATGAAACTTTGAGATGTTGTGAAGATTACGATTTATGGCTGCGTCTGATTGAAAAATTTCCGATTTATTTTTTAAATCAACCCTTAGCGCGTTATCGGCAATCGCCGAATAGTCTTTCTCAAGATGAAGAGCAGATGTGCACTAGCCACCTGCGTGTTAAGGAAAAAGTCATCAATCGCAATCCAGAATTCCTAAAATTTCCTATTAATTTTCTCGATCCTTACTTTTACAATATCTACCTCAGACTTGCCAATTTACATATTCAAAATCATCAAATAGAGCAAGCACGTAGAGTTTTGCATCGCTATCGAGAAATGCGGGGTGAAACCGCTAGGTATGAGGAGTTGCGATTATCTATATCTACTGAGCAAATTTAAGATCATGCATTTTCTTATTACTGGCGGGGCCGGATTTATTGGCTCTCATCTTACAGAACAATTGTTATCAGCAGAGTCGGCTATTAATTTTTTAGTTGCATCATCTTTGCTCAAAAATGATAATTATTTAAAACAACGGTATCCTCTATCTGCTTAATAATAACAAAATCATAAAATATCTAAGTAAAAATGAACTATTTATCTAAATTCTTCAAATTAAATTTTCAAAACAAACAAATTTTAATTAACACTTTTATTGTATTAACATTAGTTAGATTAGGTTTATGCTTGCTGTCATTTAAAATCTTGCATAAACTTCTATCAAGGCTAAGTAACACCAAACCTAAATGCCAAGAAAAATACCACATCTCTATTGACAAAATCATCTGGGCTGTTGAAGTGAGCAGTCATTATATGCCTGGTGTCAAGTGTCTGGCGCGTGCCTTGACTTGCCAGTTTTTCATGAGTCGCCACGGTTATACATCTAATCTCTGCATTGGTGTTGCCAAAGGTGAAGAAGGAGAGCTAAAAGCTCATGCGTGGTTAGAAAATCAGGGACAGGTTGTAATTGGCGATGTTGCAGACCTTTCTAATTTTAGCCAACTGGCATCTTTTACAAAAGAGCATATTTAAAATATGAAAGCAGGCAAAACTTTAAGATATAAAATCCAGCAAAGCTTACGCATTCTGCCTGCCTTGCGCTTAGTTTGGAACAGTAGTCCTCGTTTGACTATTGCTTTGGTTGCACTTTTGGTTATTCAAGGTTTATTGCCTCTACTCTCTCTTTATCTGACCAAACTCATCGTAGATACAATAGCCGCCAGTGTTAATGTTGCCGATAAAGGAGCCGCCTTTAATCGAGTATTACTTTTGCTTGGCTTCTTTGTTGCTATCACCCTAGTAACTACCCTGTGTTCTTCCTTGACTGAACTCGTGTATGCCGCCCAATCTCAGCGACTCACTGACTATATGCAAAATATCCTCCATGCTAAATCAATTGAGGTAGACCTGGAGTATTACGAAAACTCTGAATATTATGATGTCTTGCAGCGAGCGCAAAAAGAAGCTCCTTCTCGACCGGGGCAAATCCTACATCGTTTGGCATGGCTATGTTTGAGTAGTATCTCCTTGGTGGCGATGCTAGGGTTGCTACTGTCATTGCATTGGGGAATAGGGGTTATCTTATTTGTTGCCGCGATTCCGGCCCTGGTAGTGCGGGTGAAATATTCTGGTATCATGTATCATTGGCAGCGTCAGAAGACAGCCCAGGAACGCCAAGCAGGCTACTTGAGTCGGATACTGACTACCGAGCAACACGCTAAAGAAATTCGCTTGTTTGATTTGGGTTCTTTTTTTAGTCAGTGGTATCTGCGCGTGCGATCGCAACTATACCAGGAAAACATAGTCATGACCAAAAGACAGTCTGTGGCTAATCTTGGTGCTCAAGCAACGGCGACAACTTTAGTTTTTGCTGCCTATGGTTTCATTATTTATCAAACCATACAAGGCACTATCCGTTTTGGTGATTTAGTACTCTATTACCAGGCATTGCAACGAGGACAAAACGACCTGAAAAGTCTCTTGGGTGGTCTGTCTGGTTTATATGAAGACAATCTATTTCTCGCTAACTTATATGAATTTCTAGACCTGAAACCAAAGGTTGTAGAACCATTATATCCAAAACCTCTTCCCATACCAATGCAAAATAGTGTTGTGTTTAATCATGTCAGCTTTCAATATGCAACTACAAAGCGTCAGGCACTTCAGGATATTAATCTGACTATTCGCCCAGGAGAAGTGGTGGCGTTGGTAGGAGAAAACGGCTCTGGTAAAACTACTTTAATTAAGCTTTTGTGTCGCTTATACGATCCCACTTTTGGTAACATTACCATTGATGGCATAGATTTACGCCAATTTGAAATTGCTGCCCTCCGTCGTCAAATTAGTGTGATTTTTCAAGACTATACGAAATATCATCTGACTGCTAAAGAAAACATTTGGATGGCAAATATCAATCTGCCATTCACCAATGACAAAATTATCGCTGCTGCCCGTCGTTCCGGTGCTGATGATGTTATTAGTAAGCTACCTCAAGGTTACGATACCATACTGGGTAAATTCTTTGAACAAGGGGAAGAATTGAGCATCGGTCAGTGGCAAAAAATCGCTTTGGCAAGGGCATTTTTGCGAGATTCACAGTTAATAGTGTTGGATGAACCAACTAGCGCTTTAGACCCGAAAGCCGAAGAAGAGGTGTTTCAGAATTTCCGCCAACTCATTAAAAATCAAGCTGCTATCCTCATCAGCCATCGCTTATCAACCGTCAGAATGGCTGACTGTATCTACGTGATGGCAAACGGTTCAATTATTGAAAGCGGCACCCATGATTATCTGGTGCAGTTGGGCGGTAGCTATGCACAGCTGTTTGAAACTCAAGCCCAACACTATAAGTAAGTAATTTATGATTACATTAAACCAGTCCATTAATCAATTTTCAACAAAGGTTAGCCGTCAAGAAATCGAGCTACTTCTCTGTTGTACCCGAACTCGCATAGATGCCGAAACAGCAGAACGAATTCAAACCCTGCTCCAGCAAGACATAGACTGGGTATATCTCATGCAAATAGCAGATCGTCATGGGACGATACCACTCCTGTACCAGAGTTTCAAGACTACTGGGAGAGAAGCTATTCCCAAAACAGTTTTAACTCAGCTTCAGAATCATTATCACACTAATGCTAGCCGCAACTTATTTTTGAGTCACGAATTGCTTAACCTTCTTAAGCTCTTTCAATCTCACAAAATTCCAGCAATTCCTTTTAAAGGACTTGTTTTAGCTATTTCTATTTATGACAACTTAGCGATGAGGCAGTTTAGCGATTTGGATATTCTGGTAAAACAACAGGATATAGTCAAAGTTCAAGAATTATTGATTACTCAGAAATATCAACTAGAGAGTGACAGTGGTTGGCAACAAATTTTTGTCCATAGTCAGAAACCAGAAGTAGTGGTGGATCTTCACTGGGAACTGACTCCCTTGCATTACTTCCCTTTTAAACTTCCTGATTTTGAAACTTTGTGGCAACGAAGCAAGTTTTTAACTCTTAAAGGCGAATCTATCATCGACTTCTCTTCTGATGATTTGTTGATCATCCTCGCTGTACAAGTTGCCAGAGGAGTTAATGAAGGTAAAGGATCTTTAGCTCAAATTTGCGATTTAGCTGAATTATTCCGCATTCAACAGACATTGAATTGGGAACAATTATTGCAGCAAGTAAGCAGTTTGGAACTTAAAAGACCATTCTTTATTAGTTCACTTATAGTTAATACTCTCCTGAATGCCCCTTTGCCAGCGCAAGTAAAGCAGGCTATTCAAGAACAGATCCAAATCGATCCAACAATTTTAATTTATGCTGTACGGATGCAGAAACAGCTTTTCACGGAAATTAAAAGTCCACTGATAATTCAACTTTTTTTTCAGCACCTGATGATAAATGGTCCACTCAGTAGAATGCCAGATCGTGTTTATCTAGTATGGCAATTTTTGAGTTTTACTGTCAGGTTTGTAATCACTGATACTAACCAACAAGACCGAGAATTTTTCCCATTGCCATCTGGTCTTTCTTTCTTATACTACTTAATCCGACCAATACGGTTGGTGAGCAGATACATAACTAACAGTGCATACAGATGAAGGCGTTGCATAATAGAGGGATGAATTGAGGTGTTCTACTGGGCGTTGTTGCGTGAATAGGGAAAAATGGTAAATTTTACTTATCCCCATTTCACACCTACTTTGAACATTGGGCGGCTAGTTTGATCATGAATACGAAAACCAAAGCCAGCTATAAAGTTCGTAACTGGAAAGAATACGATGCAGCGCTAAAGCTTCGAGGCAACATTACTTTCTGGGTAAATGAAGAGGTGGTCGAGCAATGGCGAAACGAAAATAAAACTGGACGAAAGGGAGCCTCGAATTATTATAGTGGCGTTGCGATATATCGTTATTAAGTTAAGTATCTACAGCTAATATTCCCAACTTCACAAGCTATATGAAAATGTATCTCACAACTTAACAATAAAACTATCCCGCAGATGAAAGTCAGCCTCCACGCCTAGATGAGTTAACGCCCAGTAAGTCACCTCACCATCTCTATGTTTAATAACGGTAGTAATGCCAACTTCAATAGCTTGTTCTGCTGAGATAATTTTATCCAAATCGATATCTAACGTAAATGCTAAACCGTCGGCTTGATTCTGAACGCTAAACGGTAGCTTTTCAAAAGCTGTTTCTTCTTGCATCCCTTGACGATACCCATCAAAGCGATAGACATTCCAGTGTCCGGCAGGGGAGAGGTTGAATTCCCAATATCGTGCAGAACCATTGATGCCAAGGAAAAACTCGAAGCAGGTATCTTCCCACAGTTCATGCTTGCGTGATGGTGCATTGGATGGTGGAGCGATACCTCCGGTAGGCTTTGCCAACGCAATTTCTTTTAAATCACCTCCAAGGCTGTAGCAGATTGTAAGCTGATTAGCATTTCGGGCGATATTACCTGCAATTTTTAAATTAAGCAGGGATTTTGTAGAAGGAAAGGGTTGCAGGGAAAATGTCTGTTCGTTCATTTCATGTCTTGGATAATGTTGCAAATCTGCGTTTCTTGAGATTCGATACTTTCGGTAAGCTTAAACTGGACGATCGCTCTTGCCAAGTTATGTTCTGGATACTTAACTTTGAAGTAGACATTCCCTGCTAAATAATCAGCAAAAAATCTCAGTCCTAATTCAAAGGCGATGAGGCGGATGGCATCATATATGTATGCATAATCATTCTCGGTAAGAAATGCCTTGGCCACAGCAAGATAACCATGTAGGATTTCCTGGCACAGGTCAGTGTCGAAATAAACACTTTCCCAATTCTCGGTTTCTTCTCCAGCAGGATTGCAACCCGATCGCAGACAATCACCAATATCGTAATGTACCAAACCGGGTTTAACAGTGTCGAGGTCAATGACGCTGACAGCTTGCTGGGTAACAATGTCAAACATAACATTGTTGATTTTCGGATCGCCGTGCATCAGACGCAGAGGTAGAATGCCTTGAGCTTTGGCATTTTCTAGGATATGTGCAAAAGTTTGGCGATCGCTAACAAACTGCAAGCAATAATTAACTTCAGCAGATTGACGCGCACTAGTTTTCGCCAACACTTCTTCGTAATGCTGGAGATAAAGCGGTGTAATATGGAACCCTTCAAGGGTGTCAGCGAGTTTTTCTGGTGGTAAGTCGCTAATCAGATTGTGAAACATCCCCAAGGCATAACCGATTTCTTTCGCGTGTGAGCGATCGCGCATAGTATCAAAGGACTGGGAGCCTTCAATAAAGCTAATTGCCCGCCAAAAGGAGCCATCTGCATCCCTCCAGTGGTCTTGAGTATCTTTGGTCAATAGTACGCGTGGAACTTCCCAGCGACGATTGAGGGGTGTATGCTGCAACCGTTTGCGAACATGCTCAGTGAAGGTACGCATATTCTGCATAATCAGTTGTGGCTGACGAAACACCTGCGTGTTGATGCGTTGCAGAACAAAATGCTGTTCTTCTGAGAAATCTAGAGTCACCAAAAAGGTGTCATTGATATTACCACTTCCAAATGGTTTAACGCCTCTAACCTTCCCCAGTTGGGCAAATTGGTTTGCGATCGCCACCAGATTCTGAGCGCCCTGTGTATTGAATTCTTCTGTCATGTGTTTGGCCTGCACTACTCCTCGCCTACATTGCACAAAGGCAATAGGGGATATCGTAGCGCAAGTGTCAATATAATTCGTAATTCGTAATTTGGAATTCGTAATTAGTAAAAAGTACTATATGCTAGCACAGGGCGCGACGCAGAATCACCCATCGGAGATATTGCTCTCGCCGCCCTTGTGCTAATTCAACAGTTAGGAAATCTCGTCACTATCAACCCACTCATCATAGGATGAGTCATAACCAATGTAGTGAACAAAGTATTGCTGATTTTGGATTTGCTCAATCGTTGCGGAATACCAAGCCTCTTGGTCATCATCCCAACATTTTACCTTTTGACCTACTGCATATCCATTATCATCAGAGGAGCGAAGATCGCGAGTCCGAATATCATCTTCGCCCACCCACTCGTCATAAGATGAACCATAACCAAGGTAATGAATAAAGAATTGCTCATCTTGGATTTTCTCAATTGTTCCCTGATACCAATCTTCGTCTTCACTATCCCAAACTTCTACAGTTTTGCTGACTTCATACTGATTTTTATCAGACTTGACAGCAGAAGTAGACGAAATATCTTGAATAGGCTTTTGTTGCTCTTGTTTAATTTCTTCTTTTACTAAAGCATAAGCTTCCAAAATCAAGCCGCGAGCGACAGTTTGAATTCCTGTATGCTCATAGTAATTGGTAGTTTGATCTAGGAATGCTGCGACAAAATCTAAATTATCATCAGCAATCTGAATAAAATTACCCAAATGACTAGAAATTGATTGTGGGGTTATGCCTGTTTTGGATACTAAGTTATTCATCCAACCTTGTACGGAGTTAAAACCCTGGCTGATAAAACCAACTTTATCAGAGGGATTACTACCTGGGAGAAAGTTATTGATGGCTAAGAAAACGGGATTTTGAGCTATTACGCCTGTATCAGTGCCACTAATAACTCCGTGAATTTTGCTGAGGAAATCGGGGCCTAATGGCATAATTCCGTCTAGACAAACTAGAGCTACCATCCGCATTAGGGATGCATTTTGATAGTTGTTAGCGAGAGAATTAGCGAACTCTTGGGGGTTAGGTTGAGGAATGCCATTTAGTTTACAAAAGGCGATGATTTCAACAGCGATTTTCAGTGCCAAGTCGATGGATTGAGTTACATCGGCTTTGGGAGTAATGTTGCCTAAAAAAGACAGAAAGCCGATTTTCTCACTAACTTTATTCGCTAAAGCTGCTGCTGCCATAGCTGTGTCTGCTTTATCAATTGTTTGATAAAGTTTGATTGCAAACTGGTAGCCTTTTTGAGGATCTTGGTATAAGACAACAGCGCGATCGCGGATTTTTTGGATTACCTTAACGTCGGTTTCTCCAGTAATGGTGCGGATATTATTCTCAAACCCCACCAAATTGCTCCACTCACCTGGTGCTACATAATCAAGAGCTTTTAAAACTTTGACAGTGATATTGTCAGTTGGTAATTCGTCAACCAACTGAATAATTGATTTATCCATCAGCCGATCCTCAAAACTCAAAATATTGTTACAACACGGCTCAGATCAGCCCACATCCTACAGGAAGCGACGCCGGGCTAATTGCTGAACCGTATTTATAGAGTTCCCTGACCTGACCAAAAAATAACGATTTTAGTAATAGGTGCTGCAACGCCCCTGCTCCCTGCCCCCTGCTCCCCTGCCTCTTATCAAAGCTTTCGTTGCTTGATAGGTTGAGCCGGATTACCTGCATAGATGGTCATTGGCTCTAGTGATTTCCCAGTCACGCCACCTAAAGTTAGTACTGCTCCGCGACCAACTGTGACCCCTGGCCCAATTACCGACTTGGCGGCAATCCAACAACTCTCTTGAATATGGATTGGGCCATCAATTAATTTAAAATCAGGATGATTCCAGTCATGATTTCCAGTGCAGAGATAGGCCCCTTGAGACAGGCAAACATGACTTTCAATGGTGACAGGAGCGACGTTATCTATCCACACACCTTCCCCAATCCAAACAAAATTACCAATATTTAACCGCCAGGGAAACTTTACCCGCACTCTAGGTTTAATGCGGACACCTTGACCGATTTTAGCCCCAAAACTCCGGAGTACCCAAAGCTTAAAAGCTGAAAATGGTAGCCAATAACTTTCAACTAAGGGCGATCCTGCAAAGTACCAAAGAAGTTGCTTCCAGTATGGTACGCCTGGAGTATAGTTGCCAACGGTATATTGATCTAGACGCATGGGGTGGATAAACAACAGTGGGTTAAGGGCTGGCTCCTGTACGATCTGTGGCAATCCAGAGGAGAGAGCGAACAATATCGCGAATAATACGGAGAAAGGATTCAGAATCAGTTTGCTTGGATGGTACAGAAATGGGAGTAACGGCAATACCTTGGCTACCAAGAACGAAGGTGGCGATCGCCTTGGCTCTAAGCATGTGAAAATCTGAAGTAATGAGAAATAGATGTTGAAGTTGCCGTTGTTTGAACTCAGTAACAACTGAGGTAAAGTTAGTTACAGTATCTGTTGCCCGAATGTCGATGTGTAAACGACTCTTGGGTATCCCTACGGCTTGAAAAGTTTCATATGTTTTTTGAGGATCTGGAGGAGAAGACACCCAGATTTCTAGAGATGGATACCATTGAGCTAGTTCGGCAGTGAATTTTTCTCTAGCTGGATCGCCGCCTAAAATAAAGAAAGCTTGGGGTTGGGGTGCTTGGTTGATGGCGATCGCTAAACGCATAGGTATGACACTCAATACCACTAAAATAAGACTTAAACTTAGTAAACAGATAAAACGGTATACTTTAGCAAGTCTAGATTTTTTCACTTGAGTCTACCTTAGGAATTCCGGCAAAGGTTTTTTATCGATTACAGATTTATAAACCTGAATCAACTTGTCAGCAGCACGATCCCAGGTATAGTTTTGGAAAATGAACTCACGGGCGCGATCGCCCATTTCTGTAGCCTGCTGAGGATTACTTAAGCACTCAATTAAAGCATTAGCAATAGCATTGACATTAATCTCAACAACATGGGCAGCTTCAGCTTTGGCAGCTTCAGGAAAATTGCAACCAGTTGTAATTATACAGGGTAATCCTGAAGCCATACCTTCTAAGATCGATATACTGAAACCTTCTGAGTAAGAAGGCGCAACATAGAAATTAGCAGCAGCTAAAGCAGCATATTTTAATGCTCCACTTACCATCCCGGTGAAGGTAACAGCATCTAGACAACCTGCTTGCAAAAAGTAATTCTGAGCTTTATCCATAAATCCGATATTATCTGGGCCTGCCACAACTAGATGTGTGTGAGGAAACTGATTATGGACTTTGGCAAAAGCAGGAGCTAGTAAATCTAAACCTTTTTTAGGGTCAATCCGACCAAGAAACAAAATTAGAGTTTTACCTCTAGTCTCTGGAAACTGCTGATAAAAAATCTCTGGATTTGGGAGTCTTTCAAATTCTTGGCGGTGAATTCCATTAGGAACAAAAACAGTATTTTGGAATTTAAGAGAATTGATATTTTCTAGTTCAAAACTAGACGTAGCCTGGATAGCGCTAGAATTTTCGATGCCGGGATTTTCAAATACTTTATAATAAATTCTTTTTTTCCATGCTTTGTAGGATAATGCCCAAGGTTCTAGCATCCCATGAGGAGTTACAATATACGGAATCTGGAAATATTTACATATTGAGTGGGCGACTGAAATCATCGGAGCAAAAACTGTTTGGCTATGAACTATATCGTAATTATTTACATTTTTAAATAACCAGTTAATCAAAGAGTAACTGATGATAAAATCATCTCGATACCAGCAATTGAAATACTGCACTCGATAACTTTTTTCACTAATCCATTCATTCAGTGGTACGTCTAAATTATTAGAACCATTAGCATGTGTTGTCACCAGATCAACAGTAACACCTAGACGGGCAATTGCTTCTACTAGCTCTGTGACAATTTTAGATGTTCCACCATAAGTTGCGCCAATATAAGGAGCAATAAATAAAATTTTCATAACTTAATTAATAAAAAATTTTTAATTTGGGATTTTATCTGGATATCATTGCTATATCAACAGCTTTTAAAAGACCCTCAGCAAACTTTTGAGGAGCATAATTATCTACAATTTTTTGGCTGAAGTATCCCATATTGCTTCTGGATTCTAAATCCATTTGATGAATAGTTAACAAAGCACGAGTCATATCTTCTCTACTTTGTGGATCGAATAAAAGACCATTTTTGCCATTGTCAACAAGTTCATACCCAGCTCCCACAGTGCGGCTAGATAGAACTGGCAACCCAGCGGCACAAGCTTCGTTCAACACTAACCCCCATTGCTCTTGCAACGCAGGATGCACAAAAGCATTAGCCAAGCCATACCAATCTCCAATTGCTTGGTAGGTAATAAAACCAGGCAAATGAACACAATCTGACAATTTTTGCTCAACAATCAGATTGCGGATAGAAGATTCTTCTTCTCCACTACCACAAATTACCAGATCCCAAGCTTGTTCATCGCCAATTTGTTGGCGATAAGCAGCAAAAGCTTCTACAAGCCGAAATACGTTTTTGCGTTTGATTAAACGGGTGACAACAATAAAATAAGGTTTGGCTGGAATTTTTGGTTGTCTGTGCCTAGCCTTAATAGGATCGAGTCTTGCTATCTCTGCGCGTTGGGTAAAATAGTCATTGTCAACTGCATCGTAACCCAGAAAAATCCGCTCATGGGGCAAGCCTAACTTAATTAAATAGTCACGGTGTAGTTTACCACCCACAAGAGCAGCATTATATTTTCTGACATAAAGCCAAGATTTCAATTGCTCCTTCCACCACTGGCGCTTTTCGTCATCCCATTTACTCTCACTCATCACAATGGTGGGAACATTATGTTTTCGACACCAGGTAAGTGCAGCACGAGATATCGGAAATCCCCATCCAGGAATAGCAAGGATATCCGGTTGTAAAGTGTCTAAACAAGACGGTAATAAAGATGCTGGGACAGTAGATTCTTGATTGCGAGGAGTTGAGGGAGATGTTGTAGCTATTGGCAATAAAGTTTTTAGAGGAAATGTAATTTCTTGCTCTACATCACCCCAAGGATGTTCTTGAGTATTATCTGTAATTTGAATTGCACTAAAAGCCCAACCTTTTTGCTTACAGGCTGCGTAGGCAGCACGTAGTCGTGCAGCGTGATAACCTCCAATATTGTAGAAAATGACAACTATATGCATAGCTATTAGTGTTTATAATTTTTAAACTGAGTTGTTCAAGTAAAAATGACGTGTTGACAAATAACTCTGTCTAAAATATTTCCGTTTCGTCCAAAGAAGCAAAAAACATGGCCAAAAAGCCATGCCAAACCAAGCATAAATTCCTGGTAAGTCTCCGCCACGTAAAAGGGGTATTAAACAGGCACATAAAATCGCCCGAACCAGGATGCTGGCAAAGGGATGAATCCTTGTACTATAACGGACTATAGAAGCAAATATTTTCCCGTAAACAATTGAGAAGAAGGTAATTCCGATAAGCCCACCTTCTGCATAGAATGAACCTATTAATGATGGTGAAATTCCGAGAGTTCCTTTGCCTTTACTAATAGTGAGATTAAGTTTATTCATATAACCACCCACTGGTTTTTCCGGCCACAAAGCTCTAGGAATAGGACGCATCAAAATTTCTAAATGCTCCATACCCCAAGAGTAATCTAAACGTTCGGGGTAGACTTGCTGTATCATGACAAAACCATCAAGCATATTGGCATCTTCAGCACTAAATGCCCGTTCAAAGGCTGCCTGATTGACTGTATCTTCTGCTAAAGTTGTGTTTCGCATCGCACCAGCCACCGTAAACATGGTAATAGCTAAGACAGCAACAATAGTGAAAATAATCAGACGAGTTTTTGGTCGATAGGAAGACGACAAAACGATCGCACTAGCGAGCATCCATCCCAAAAATTGGAAGCGACTAGTAGGGCTAAATGTGTAATAAGACACACTCACCAAAATAGAAAAAGCCATGATTTTAGTGGAAATTGACGAAAATCCGCCAAATTTCCATACACAAAGGATTAAGGTAGCAATTCCTACTAAAACCATCGGAAATAAGTACAAGTAGCCACTAACATCAAAAGCTAAGGATTGTCCTGCTGCTACTTGTGCACCTACCCGAGCGCGAACGTACAAGACTACAGGCAGGCAAATTAAGCCAAAATTGATAACTTTAGGAGACAGCCACTGCAAAAAGGAGCGATCGCCAACAGGTTTAATAACAGGCAGAGATTGCTTTTGGCACAACATATAAGTTGCTATTAAGCAAATTTCCCCAAACACCATGTAATTTAAAGCAACGAGAGCTGCCTCTGTTGTGATTGAATTAAAGCCGCCTAAATTACCAAGACTTACCCAATTACCAAAGCCGCTAGTAACTGCCCAATATCGGTAGGAGCTAATGTAAAATATGAAACTGGTGATAAATAGCGGGACTTCGTCATTTCGCCACAACATCCAAATCCCACTAAAAACGATCAGTCCAATTTGGATGAAGGCTAAATCGGGAAATTCAAACAACAGCATAAGGTAGAGCTTGGAGAGATTGCTGCAATCGCGACAGGCTAAAACAAGAAGTGTCGGTAGATTTTTTAGCGAAGGCTTCTAATTGCCAAGGATTATTTAAGCAAAAATCGAGAGCTTGGGCGATCGCTTGCCCACTCACTTCGGGTAAAATCAATCCGTTAACTTGATTTTTTATCACCTCACCACAAAATCTAGAAGTAATAATTGGCATTTTCCAAGCTTGAGCTTCTAATTGAGTCAGTCCAAAACCATCAGAAAGGGTGGGAAACAGCAAAACATCTGCCTGCTGATAGTACATAGCTGTAGCACTTCTAGAAACTGAACCAATCCACTGTACTTTAGCGTGAAATGGTTGCGGTATAGAAATACCTGAAGAACCAACCAGCCAAAATTCTATCGGCTGATGACTTAGAAGTTCAGCAGCTTCTAGTAGTGCAGCAAGACCTTTTCGCAAGATCACTTGTCCCAGAAACAGCACCCGCAGGGGACGTCCATCTGAGAAAACAGGGGGGTAAGTTCGCACAAAATCATCCGCTTGTTCAGGTGGTTGATACGCAAGGGGGATAATGTCAATTTTATGTTTAGGGATACCTGCTTTCTGTAATGCTTGACTTGACCAAAGCGAGTTAACTAGGATTCTGTCAGCCAATGAACATTCTTGCTGCCATCTAGTCCAGTAGTGAGATGGTGCTGGTTGCCAGTTCGATTGATAAGTAGGATGTCTGGCGTGTTCTTCCATAACCAACTTTTCCTCGAATGGCCCTGGATCAATTTGACCAAGGATAGTGCGCCAGCCTTTAGCCTTGGCATAACGAAACAGTTTTAAGGCGGCGTAACTGTAGGCAAAAAACGTCGGGCGAGAATTGAGAGTAGAGAGTTGGAGGTCAAGCTTGTATAGTAACTGAGTTGCATTTTCTTGGAACCAGTCATTACGTGCAATGATCTGTTCCCATCCACTATTTTTTTGAATTCTTTGAGCTATTTCAAAGCCAATTAACGAACTACTAAAGGCGTGAACAGACGCTGGGGCTAAATCTGCGTGGAATCTTTCTCGTAGATTAGCTAACAAAGGTTTAGGTAGTCTATTTAGTAAAGAATGGGGCGGAACCCATGCATCTGTAATGAGGTGGGCTAATTGTCCAGCCTTGTGTAGCGATCGGGGAATAGCATAATGCTCACGCGCTCCCAGTTGACAACAAATCCAAGATGAAAATTTTTCAATCATATATAAAATACATTTTTTAAGTAATTACCTTCTTAATAGTTAGTCGTTTATCTTCAATCTGGAGTGCAGAAAATTACGTTCACATAGTAAAAATAAAATATGGCAAACCAATAAAGTGAATAATCCTCCCCCAAGGGCTAATAATCCATGTACTGGACGACCATCTAAAACTTCAAATGCCCATGCACTAATAAATGTAATAATAGGGAAATGACAAATATAAATAGTATAAGATTCTATGCCTAGAATCTCGAAATATTTATGAAGAGGATGTTTACAAATTGATAACGGTAAACTTGTTATTAACAGAACTAAAGTAGAACCTAGTATAGCGTAAACTAAAATTAGTAATAGCGATCCTAGAGGGAAGTGTGTAGCGATAAAAGTGATTATTAACAATAAGCTGCTAACCCAAATATCTTTTTTTGTAAAAATTAGTTTTTTTTGAGATCCAATTTCTGCTATTAATGCACCACTTAACCATATTGGATAATGAATTAGGACTTGAGTAGCAAAACTTGGCATGAAGAATAATTGTCCTAAAACTGCAACAACTACTCCTGCACTATAAGCAGGCAATGCTCCGAAATTACGAAGCTTCAACCACAAAGGATAAAGCAGATAGTAGATAACTTCATAAGCCAGAGACCAAAGGGGGCCATTACTACCAAAGTCTTTTCCCATGCTACTAGGTAACATGAATAGTGCAGGAAAGATGGAAGTTACGGAAAATTCTTTTTTGAGAAAGTTTTGATCAAGTAAAAGATCGCCTGTCAAGGAAGTATAAAGTGTGGGGTATAAAAAGCGACCCGCTATATCTAAAATAGCTGTTAAAGCAAGAGCAAGAATGTAGGGAGGTACTAAGCGGTGGCAGCGACGATGGAAGAAGTTTATGACATTTAACTGAAAAGTTTTACTTTGAGCTAACTGCTTAGATACCCTTAAATGAATAAAAAAACCGCTGAGAACAAAGAAAATTATTACAGCTTCGTGCCCATATCGTAAGCTTGCAGAAGCGTAAACCAAAATTTCTGCATACCAAGAGTGGGGATGTTGAGACCATCCAATATTGCCTACCCACAAAAGCCAACGACAATGTCCAGCTAATACATAAATAGCCAAAAAGCCACGTAAGGCATCAAGGCTTCGGAGATTTAGAGATAGGATCTGCTTTTGGAATTCTGGTTTTTGTAATTCTGTCATAGTAGTTTTTTGGAATTAGGGTAAAGCTCAGAACTCAAGCTACAACCGAATAATATACTCTCCTTAAAAACTCCAGGTTTCAAAATGGATGGGGTTTAGGATTTGCAAAAAGCTTATTCTTTCTATAAATTAGTAAAATCTGATAATATCAGTGTCTACTAATGTAAATTTACCTAATTTATTTAGTAGGATTCTAAATTTCTGCTAAAGTTTTCAGTGAAATTTCTCTTATAGAAGAATTAAAGACCGCATTATGATATTGAACAATTAGTGAGTTTAGCAAGGTAATAAAGTAAAGGTATAAGATTAAACCTGCCAATTATCATGTGCATTTACTGTTATTTACTCAATTTACCTCAATACATACAGCAGTTTGCAAGCAAGTAAGTGAGTTTTTTGTATTGCTAACAAACTACATGGTTTTTCAGATAACTTTGACTTAGGGAAGACGCTTTTCAAAGTTGTTAATATTAAGTTACATCTGAGGAAAGACATAATTTGTAAATACGAAAATCTCAAATTTAATTTTTTTGAAATTATTAGGAAGTTAAACAATGGATCGTCGTACTTTTTTAATATATGCAGGTTTTGGGTCGGCAATAAGTACACTAAATACACTGCTGACTAATACATCATCAGGATTAGCACAGAAAAGCACAAATAACAATAAGATTTCACTTGTTCAAACACAAACAAATCGCTTCGTGAATGTTTATACATTTGGAAAACTTGTGAGTGGTAAGACTAATAAAGCTTATATCATTGCAGCTAATACTAAAATAATTCAAAAAGCCATTGATACTGTTGGTCAGAAAGGTGGAGGAACTATCTATATACCGAAGGGCTATTACCAAGTAGCACCAGAAAATCTAACAGTTGATTCACCATCTTCAATTGTCATCAACTATGACAATATTACGTTACTTGGTGATGGTATTGGCAAGACTATTATTGATAGTAGAGGTTCTTGGTCTCTTATGAAAGGACAAGTCGTCAGAGGCCATGGAATTATGATTAAAGGCACTGATAATTCTCTCTACCCAAGGAAAAACATTACAATCAAAAATCTGGAATTACAAGGTGGTACAACTGGATTCACTGGTGATAATTCATGGCCTGCTAACCCAAAAACTGGGGATGGGTGGGACATTACTCATAAAGGTATATGTTTAGATTTCGATAAGCACTTAGACAATATTACTATCGATTCTGTTTACGTACACGACTTTAGAGGAGAGGTAATTTACAATGGTGGACTTTGGCTTGGTAAACTTACCATATTAAATACAAAATTAGCAAATTCTAATGGTTCAATGCTGAGTGTCGATGCTAATCTGACTGTGACTAATTGTGAATTTGTTAATACTGCAACTGCCTGGGTTGAAAATGCACCTATCTCACCAAACAAGTCTTATTATTTTGATAAATGTATCTTTAAAGATTCTATAGGTCATGGCTTAGTTGTAGCGCAAGGTAAATTTCCATCAGGTCGTAAAGTAACAATTACTAACTGTAATTTTTCTAACTCTCCTTCAGGCATTTGTCCTTTTGGAGGGGCTAGCAATTTCATTGTGACAAAAAACAAATTCTTTGATGTGAACAACGCCTTATTAACTAGTGGCGTAAATAAAAATATTCAATTCTATCAAAATGAAATATATGGGCAACAAAAACCAATAAGCACAGCTTACCTTTTTGGCAAATTATCTAATGTAGTCATCAAAAATAATTACCATCAGGCAGCCACTAATACTCAGAAAGTTGCCTGTATTTTGTATTACGCAGATTTGGAAAATATAGTAATAGAAAATAATATTTTTAAAAATTGCCGCACGCCTGAGCAATCAGCTGATCTTACTAATGAGCGTCCTTTATTCAGAAATAATCAATATATCAACGTGGAAAGACGTAATGCTCAAGGAGCTTACATTTTATGGTGGGGACAAGAAACACCGTATATGGTTACTCCCAAGTGTGAAGAATTAGTGTTAAAGAACGACACTAGCAGTGCAGTTACAACAGTAAGCATGAGTATTAGTCGTTATATTGATGGACAAGAAGTATTAGTCACAGGTGGAAGTATTAACAAAAAAGTAAAACTACCTCAAAATTCTGATACTATTCAATGCCAAAGCGACAGATTGCTGAGTGGAAAAGGTGAGAAAGTCAGACTGAAATTTAAAAAATCTACCCAGAAGTGGTATGAAATCCCTTATAGTACCTGAATGCTCAGTTTATTATTAATCGAACTACCTGAGATTTGAGATGCCTAGACTTTTCAAAATAGCCACGGTTGGTAGTTTAAAGTGTAGTGCAAATCGGGCGATCGCTTTTTGATAAATCGGGCTGGATTACCAGCTACCACAGTATATGGTTCTATATTCTTTGTGACTACTGAACCAGCACCTACAACTGCTCCCTCCCCAATCGTCACTCCCGGTAAAATTATTGCACGATAGGCAATCCAACAGCGATCGCCAATAATCACATCCCCACCCTTGTCTGCAAATTCTGGTGAGTGCGGATCGTGCCCTAGTGTTAAAATTGAAGCTTCCGGACCAATGGAGACATCACACCCAGTCTGAATCTGGTAGTGGCGACCATCAAACAAACAGCCGAAATTGATGACGTTGCGATCGCCCAAATAAATTTTTCTGCCGTTGAGAAATTGACATCTCATTTGTACAGAAGTACCTTCTCCCACCGCTGCTAAATAACTTTTTAGATAAGTCATGCGGATTTTACGGGATGGCAAGTTTCCAATCAGATGATTATAGCTGTAACTTAAAACGCTACCAGCAAAAATTTTTAAGTTCAAGGGTGTATCAGAGATGACTTAATTTCGGTATGCTGAAATAACAGTACAGTCAACAGTGGTATCCTCACCACCTTTAATGGTATAACCATGCTCACGCAACAACGAAATTAGAGACTCACCTTTAGTATCAAATTCGTGAATTTCTAAGCTAATCCAACGAGGATATTTACCCTTGTTTAGGATCGCTGGTAGCACTTCATATTCACCTCCTTCTATATCTAACTTGAGCCAACAATCAGATTCAATCTCAGGTAGAGTACAAGGAATAGGAACTCCTGGAGGTTCTTCGTTAATAAAGCCTGTATGCGAAGACTGAGAATGGTAATAAAGGGTAGTATTTTTTGACCATAAACCCAATGGATGTATCCCCACAAGCAAGTTATTTAAAGCCAAGTTTTTTTGAAGTAGTTGAAAGTTAGCTGTATCTGGTTCGTAGCAGATTAACTTTGCTTCAGGAAAGTAACTGGCAGCATGCACTGCAAACATCCCAATATTAGCTCCGCCATCAATAATAGATTTAGGTATAAAATTAGGGACTTCATAACCTCCCCTAACTAATTCACCACCAATTAGGTAGTCTGCCTCATTACCTTGACGCATACAGAAATAGATTAATTTATTCTGAATATACAATCGGATCTGAACAAAATCTTTTTCTGCAAAATTATTGATCCACTTGATCCACCATTGGCGTAGCTTGACACGGTAAAAACCCATTGCAGTTAAACCAGCCACGAGAAAAGCAACCAATTTATCTCTAAAGTTCGCACCTTTATTAGCGTTACTACCTAATTCTAAAATAGTATTAATAGTAGACATCTTGAATATTTACTCCTATAAATTAAATAATAATTATGCATTTACTTTAAATGAAGTCAAAACTATATTAGCATTCAAATACCAAGAATTTTCCTGAAAATATCTCTCCCATTTAGGATTAGGAGGATTTTCTAATATTTTTTTGATCCCCTCCACAATTGCATCTACATCATCTGGTTCAACCCAAATTCCCAGATCATACTTCTGAATTACAGAGCGTAAAGAACTTTCACCAGATGAGGCAAGACAAGGTTGACGATAATTAATAGCAGTATTCAAAACACCACTGGCAGAATGAAAAATACTGCTGTAAGTCAAAATAGTAATATCGGTAGCTGCAAAAAAGTTACCAATTTCTGTATCTGCAATAAAACCTATTTTCCAACGACATCGTTCTGCAACTCCTAATGTTTTGGCTAACTCATGATAAAAAGCTACAGGTCGTTGCGCTGATGACTGTTCTTTGCCTGCTATAACTAGGTACAAATCAGGAAAATTAACCATTGCTTGAATCACGAGATCGAGATTTTTGTTATCTCTTATATGTCCAAAAGCCAGCATAACTTTGGCATCAAGGGGCAAGTCAAGACTGATTCGCATTTGTTGCCGCGACTTATTTGCATCAGGAAAGTGATATATTCCATGAGGAATCACAGTTGTTTGTAGTTGAGGCATGGGTCGAACTGTATCCAAGTTAATAGAATCATGGACAAAGGCTTGGGAAAGAAACGAATAACCACAAGCGATCGACCAACGATGCCACCAATGAGGACCAACAACAAAATCACGTACAGGATCATGGACGATAGCAGCAAAGACAACCCCTTTTTTGACCAGCCGCTTCAAGCGACCAGACCATAGAGGTGCAAAATATTCTACATAAGAACCAAGTACAACATATTGAAAATTATTTTCCTCAATAAAATTAGCTAATTGAGTAAAATTATTCAGAATGACGGTAGTAGAATAAACGGCTTTTAAAACTTTATGAGGTAGTGGTTGAGTCAAAGCTATTTCCTGCAAGATGGGAATAACTTGATATTTCTCTCCTCTACCAGTTTGGTATTTAGGAGTAGTAAGTAAAATAACATCTACTCCCAAATCAACTAAAGCATTAGCTTGTTCATGGGCATAATCAGCAATCCCACCATAACTAGCTGGCGAGTAGTAGAGAAGTTTCATCAGAGAACCGTTTTTAGTTTGAGGCTACGAAGTCTCTGTCTGCATTCTTGGCAATGCTTCAATCCAGACAAAAATCCTTCCCAATACCCGACTACACCCCAAAATTTAGTCAGGTATTCAAACACAAAAATCCGCAACAATATATCTGAGTCTTCGTATGCTTTAAAACGCCATATAGTTGGTGCTAATCGCAGTAATCTTAGTCCCACACTAACTAGAAAACCGATCAGGAAAAGTGACGCAATCCAAATTGGGAAAGCAAAAAGTAAACAGACTAAACCGATGAACAGTAGTAAAGGTTCCAGTAACAGCCTTCCACCTACCATAAGTCCATAATCTAACCAAATACCTGCCTCTCCACTACCACGAAAGTTGCGGCGAGCTTCTTTACAAAAAGATTTCAATGTTACAGGACGCTCCCAGTAACAACGTGGGATGGAGGCAGAAGCTACACGATTTGTTGTTTGATGTAACAAGAGAGCAAATACCATATCATCCCCTGCCAAAGTTAAGTCTTCTGGATATCCACCAATTTTCTCCCATAAAGACTTGCGATAGGCAATTGAGCGTGAAGAAGCATGAGAGGTGGGATTGGCAATAAATTTTAGTCCTTTGAATAAAGTATATTCAGACCTTGCCCAATTACTTTTTAGGTCTTCACGACGAACTTGCCAACTGCCCATTACTGCTTCTAGTTGACTATCCGCAAATAGAGGTTGAACTAAGTCTTCCAACCACTGGGTTTCCCAAGTGCAACCAATGTCTGTAGAAACAATTATCTCGTGTTTTGCTTTTGCGATCGCTAAATTTCGACCGCGAGCTACATTACAGCCAATTTCTTGAATGACACGCAGGGAGTAAGGTTGATTGGGTTTGTAGTTTTGCAAAAATTCCCAAGTACCATCTTTTGATCCACCATCTACAATCACAATTTCGTCAGGTAGACAAGTCTGCGCTTCCATTTGGTTGAAGAAAGCAGCACATCCTTCCCGGTCATTTAATACAGTAGTGACGAGTGAAAACATTAATTTAACTGGCGACATACCTCTACCCATAACTTCATATTACTAGCAACCTTTTTGAAATAATTTTTTAAGGAATCATCCCAGAGAAATCCTTCCTGCTTTGCTGACCATTCCTCAATACGCTCTGCCAATTCAACTGTTGCATCACTATAGTTTTGAGAAGGAGACAATGGACTTTCTAGTAAAGGCAGCATGTCATCAATGACGACCATACCTGCTAACTCATTCCAAAGGTCTTTGTAGAGGTTATGAGGAGAGCGGCGATGCTCAACAACAGGTGAGCCAACTTTGATACTATGCCCCACTGCTTGGGCGCACTTTTGCACAAAGAAACCGCTAAATATATCACCAAAACGGTCTAGTTTCATGCCCCCAACTGGATGACCCATTTTGACATAATAGTAAGCTGGGATAGCATCTCGAATAATCCCAGTGTTTTGGGTATTAATGGGCATTAAAGTATTTGGAGCCAGTAAATAATCACTGGTAAATTTTTCCTTGGCAATACAGCGAGTTACCAATCGAGTTGCAGCATCAACATCTGGATCGCCAGACCAAAGACCTGCATTGATAGCAACAATTCCCGTAGAAATTTCGGCATTAATTTGGGAACAAGCAATATCACGACGTTGATAAGGAAAACCTCTGGCATAAACTGTTTCTCCACTTCCTAAAGAAGGGCATTGAACCTCCATCATGGAACATAAATTGAACCAGTTGTTATGTCCTACAGCTGTCAGTAAAGAAACTTCTTGACCGACCGCAGAATGTCCTGCTAGAAAAGACCAATCCTTTAGGGGATAATTATCGTCATCAATGGCAATTATCGTATGGCAGCGATCGCGATAAGCCATCAAAAACCCGATATTACGGCGGTTGTCAGTCTTCCAAGGAATTTCAGCAGCAAGTTTTGGGAAAGGCTTGAGAAACTCATTTTGCTCCTCTGGTCCTAAGTAATACCAAGGTAGCCCCTGCTTTGTATACTTCTCCACTTGCTCTCGACAACTAACTGGTGTTGATAAATCGCCCACTACGTAGAAATTGACTTTATCTAGAACACCATTGGTTAGTAAGTGGTCATAATACTCATTGATGAACTCACCACCATAAATAGTAGTTACAACAATACCAAATTTCATAGAATCTTTCCAAAAAATAGGTCGTTACTTTCGTTACTGTTAAGTAGATTGCCAGAAAACATTCTTCACAGCAAAACTACTCTGCTTGCAAAAACTTTTTTAATCTTAATCTGTTAGAGATTAATCTTTGTTAGCTAAGTACAGGCTCATACCCCATATCCCGAATAAGTTGATACTGAGATTCAGTAGGATAGGAAGTTTGATATGGATACAAGTACCGTGAACCAGTTACTCTACCACGTAAACCGGCCTCAATACGCCTGTAGAAATTGAGTGTTCCATATATTGTTTTTCTGAGTGGAGAGTAATGAGAACGCTTTTTTATAGCTATATCGTGAGAAATATCTGGAATATTGCTCAAGTATTTTAAGGATTGATACATTCCAGCTTCAAATACCAGCTTAGTGAGGGGGTCAATTTGGAGATAATTTTCTTTTAATTGAGCTTCGATGATACTTAAAAAATTATTCCAATCTACAATTCTATGATTTTGGCTTGTACCACTAGCAGTAATTTGTCCCATCGAATGCAAGCGATAAAGCACAAGACAGTCAGGAACAAATTCAAGTTTGGCATTGTGTAATAGCAAACGAAACAGCAACTCAGAATCTTCTGAAGGCATTAAGTCAGTTCTGTAAGCACCAACTTGCTTGATAAATGAATGTCTTAGCATACAAGCTTGAAAAACAATATTCCAAGTTTGTAAAAACCAGATTATAGGGTTTTTGTTCAGAGGTAACTGTCTCTGTTGCAAGACATGATTTTCAAAACGAATCTTTTGAGGGTCTATGTAAACCTTAGCCCAAGGACTATAAGCCATATCAGCGTTAGAGGCTTCCAATGCCTTAACTTGATACTCAATTTTATTCAAAGAACACAGATCATCACTATCAAAAAATTGTATATAATCTCCAGTTGCAACCTTTAATCCGGTATTACGAGCTGCTCCTGGTCCTTGATTTGTTTGGCAAATTAAAGTTATTTTTGAACCGAAAGAGCGAATAACTTCTACTGAATTATCTGTTGAACCGTCATCCACAACAATAATTTCTGTTGGTTTTAGCGTCTGGGACAACATATTCTCAAGTGTTATTCCAATCAAATCAGCTCGATTGTAGTTAGGAATGATCACCGAGACTCTAGACATAATTGATTGCTAAATAACTTGAACAAATTTAAGTAAAATTATTTTGTTGCTAACAGGAGAAAGTTGAATATTCAAGTAGTCTTCTGTTGAACGATATCCGCCCAGATTTAGATATTTGGTCTGAGTTTTTTGATAGCACTTCGTAGCAGCCATTTGGGGCTAAATAAGCTAAAAAATGAGATGAGAAAAAAGTTGAGCATTTTATATATATAGTATTTGCTAGACAATGGAATATTTGTATCTCTACTTTGTTTAATTTTTGCTTTTATATTTCTCCAAACGTCTGATCTAGTGTGTCTAATACTTAGTAATTTAATTCGGTAATGAGCGAACTA
This sequence comes from Nostoc sp. ChiQUE02, assembly GCF_034531305.2. Lineage (NCBI taxonomy): Bacteria > Bacillati > Cyanobacteriota > Cyanophyceae > Nostocales > Nostocaceae > Nostoc > Nostoc sp. ChiQUE02. Next base: position 124,532 of record NZ_JAVRBN020000006.1, on the reverse strand, counting down.
AATACTCGTTTTCATAAAATCAATTAATACTAGTTATTTCATAAATTTCTTTAATAGCTAGAGTTTCACCTTTTCTTGAAGCATGATAAAAGCGGCGGTCTTTGCTACTCATTCGCCAGCTGGTATAGTATTGTAATAGCTTTTTTCGCCAAGAAATCTGGATCGGCATTTGTCCTCGGAAATACTTCAACATAATTACCGAGTAATTTACCCCTTCCATTAACCTTAATAGATAATCTTCTTGGAGACGAAAGCCTGGAATTAAATGAGTCACCTTTAAAGATATAAACTGTCCTATACCTAAACCAGTATCACAGGCTGTAAACGCTAAATCGATGTCTCCACCGGAGGTAAGTACTTTACCTTTACGATCCATATCTGCTCGTTCAGGTTGGTCGCATAATAACTTGGCATACTTTTGAGCAACTATCTTACGTACACACAGACCAGCTCCATAGGGAACTATTTCATATTGATCCGATAAGTTTGACCATCGATCTCGATCAAATTCCTGAATAGCTAACAGTGGCCAATAAGGCTTTGTCCATTCTGGAGGTGGTTCTTCAAAGTATGGTATGATTTGTCCTCCCCATGCTCCCAGAATTGGCCAATCTTTTGTAATCTGCAATGCCCTTTCCAAAAAATCTATGTCTAAAATATTATCATCATCCACAAATACTAAGGTTTCACCTATCGCTTCCTTAATACCTCGTAGTCGAGCATGAGTTAAACCCAATTGTTCTTCTCGAATGTGGCGAGCTTGCGAATGCCAGCTTAAGTCAATTTCTGAAGAAAGTAATTTTTGGCTGGCGTTATCAATTAGTAAGAATTCCCATTGTTCTAGTGGAAGAGTTTGAGATTTTAGTGCCGCTAGTACTTTGCCAAGATAATCAGGTCGAGGATTGTGGGTGCAGGTGATAACACTAATTACTGGTTTCATAAAAGATAGATTTATTATTGTATTGGATATTATAATACTAATTTATAACTTCTACGGTATAAAACTCGTGGCTCAACTTCGTACCACACTTGATAGTGGACACAGCTATACGAACCCACATTTCCCAGTCTTCACATCAGCAGGAAAAGCGACGGTCAAACCCTCCAAGCGGTTCATATACATTACGCTATAAGCTAAACCCCATAAAGGTCGCGATGTTTTCTTGGGAACAGGCAAAATAGTAGCTCGATAAGAATGTTACTCACTTATGGAAATTATTTTATAACTGTTTGAGAATTATTTAATAAAATACGAATGCCAGATGCAACTGACCATTGAGGTGCAAAATTTAATAACGAAAATATTTTTGATATATCAGCTTGGGAATGTTGAATATCTCCAGGTTGGGCTTTTTTAAAATGAATTTCTGAGTTCCACTGGGTAAAATAAGTTTTTAAGTTATTAACCAATTCCAGTAGGCTAGTTTCTTGACCAGTACCAACATTACAAGTTATACAAGAGCCAGGAGAAAGGGGATTAGTTAGAGCTTTTGTAAAAGCAGTTGCAACATCTTGAACAAAAATAAAATCTCTTGTCTGTGTACCATCTCCGTAAATGGTAATGGGTAAACCTTTGTGTATAGCCTTAGTAAAGATAGAAATCACGCCAGAATAGGGTGAATTTATATCTTGACGAGGTCCAAATACGTTGAATAGCCGTAGTGCAATAAAGGATATATTTGACTTTTGAGCGAATAAATTTGCATATTGTTCACTTACTAATTTTTGTAATCCGTAAGGAGAAATCGGGTTTGTTAGTTGCTCTTCAGAAATGGGTAAATAGGCTTTATTTCCATATACTGCTGCTGAACTTGCAAAGACAAGTCTTGGGATATTTAAAGCTTGGCAAAGCATTAGAACAGAAATCATGGCCGAAAGATTATTGTTATGAGACTCTAATGGTTCATTCCAAGATTGAGTGACGGATGGAGTCGCTGCTAAATGGGCAATTCCATCAATAGACTGAGGTAAATCTTTTGGCTGACAGTCCAGTAAATTTTTGACTAATAATTTGAGCCGAGGATGTTCAGGTAAGTTTTCTAATCGACCTGTACTGAGGTTATCAACTACAGTAACCCTATGACCTTCTCTTAACAGTTGCTCTGTCAGATGAGAGCCAATAAAACCTGCTCCACCAGTAACAACAAAATGCATGATTGAAAATTTCAGTTAATTAAATAAAACTAATTTGCAGACTTGCAACTTCATACAGTTTCAACTAGTTATTGCAGCAATACTCGGTTGTGATACTCTTTTAATATTTCTAATAGTTCAGAGTCGTAATATAGCCTTGAGTTCACTAAGGATAGGAGCAGGCAATGTGTGCCGTGCAATTGACTTTATGAATCTTTTCATACGTTCTTTCCAATTTTGAATACCTTTTGAAAGGTAGTACAAGTTAGGATGATGATCGGGAAATAGAGCTATATTCAAAGCTTGCCAAATTTCAGTATCCTTGACCCCTTGTTCCGACAAATACTTCTCTAACCAGTTTAAGAAGATTAGCTGAGCAGAATTCCATTGTGTTGGATTATAATGTCCTTGAGCTTGTGCAACATAACAGCAGCTATTTGGGTGTTGCCTGTACCTGTCCCAACAACCACTTTCTATAAATACAGATGCCTTGAGACAAACCTTATAAAAGAAGGCTTGATCCTCAAACATACCTCGAAAAGACTCCTCGAATCCGCCGACATCTTGTACTAGTTCGCGTCGCATCAGGACACTACAAATACCTGGTGTTTCTGCTTTGCCTTTTAAGAAAATCTTGATCAGTGTTGGCGGTTTTACCAAAGTATCAGCTTTTACTCCTAACAATCGTCCATAATCACGTTGAGCATTTTCAGGATTACCCGTCCAGTTGTACCACATTAAAGTAGAGCCATAAACCATTGAGGCTTCAGGCTGTGCTGCCAATATTGCCACTTGCTTTTCTAGTTTCTGTGGTAACCAGATGTCATCGGCATCTAGAAGGGCGATATAGTCACCTTTGGCATTACGAACACCCAGATTGCGCGTCGCACTCATGCCACGATTTTGATGACCTTCATGTTCCACATAGCGCACTTTTTCCGGATATTGTTGGGCATATCGCAAGGCTATGTCTGTACTTTCATCAGTTGAGCCATCGTCTGCTAGCAACAGTTCCCAGTTGTCGTAAGTTTGGGCGAATATGCTTTCTATTGCTTCTATAAAGAATTTCTCGCCTGCATTCAAGAAGATGATAATGCAAGAGACTAATGGTTTTTTATTCATCTCTTCAGTCATTAAACCACCTCGATAATTGCTTGGCAAATTCTTCCCCATTCCAGTTTTCAACCCCGAAGCGAGGTAATTGAAAACAGTCGCTTTCTCGCCACACAATATCTTGAATACAAGAACAAGCGCAGGCAAATCCTACTTCTGAAATCAGGTTGACTGTCTCTGTGGTGTAATCGCCATGTGGATAAGCAAAACTAGTCACCGGACGATTGAGAATTTCTTCTAAATCAGCTTTGCTCTGTTGAATTTCATGTCGTTGAAAGGCTAATGAGTGTGCTGAGAGAAATGGATGTGTGACTGTATGAGCGCCGATTTCTACTAGTTCCCCTTGCTCCAAGGCTAGTAGCTCCTCAGGTAAAAGTGAGCAGTGAGTCTTACGTGCTATTGGTTCAACCATAGCCCAAGCTGATATCTCATCTAATGCCTTTAGTCGATCGCTTTCCGGCAGAGATTGCAATAGTTGCCAAATTGAGTAATAGAAAAATAGGCGAGAACCTGGTTTAGCTTCCCAAGGATGGCGATCGCGATCGTAGTCATCTTCACTGCAATCTGCTGCTGTACCCAACTCCCAGTGGTGAGTGGTAGTTTTAATCTTCAGGGAAAACTTCTCTGGTAATTTCTGCGGTTGCAAAAGTAGCCATTCTAACTCATCCCACCAAAACTCGCGTTGCTTTCCTATGTAACCAGTACTGATAAAGACGGTTGCTGGGATACCGTAGCGCTCTAGCAAGGGTTTGGCATGATGAAGATTATCGGCGTAACCATCGTCAAAAGTAATAGCTACTGCTCGGTGGGGAATGTTTCCATGCCGATGTGCTTGAGCTAATTGCTGGAGACTAATGGGGTAGGCATATTTTTGCAAAACTTCCAGATGCTCGGCAAAGTGTTGTGGGGTCACACATAGAGACCAGGGGTCTAGGTCTACTTCAGCGACGCGGTGGTACATTAATATCAGACTCTTTGAAGCCAATCGCCTCTGAAGTTGCTGTTTCACTCGTTGCAATCTGCCAAGTCCAGGTATTCTCATGAAGTCACCTGGGGTTTGACTGCCCTGACGGTGATTGTCACTTCATAGTTAGAATCACGGTAATCTAACTCTTCCTTTCGCAGTTCCTGACTTGCCAGCCCTTGTAAAAAAGCAGTTGCTGTCAGTACATTTCCATAGGTTTTAACTTGAATATTGGCGGCTGGAAATACCTCTTGAAAGAGTCGCTGTGCAGATAGAGTTGTGTAATTCCAATACCAGCTATTTTTCCATTCTTGGTCGCTGAGTTGGGTAATTCCCGGAACTGTCACCAGTACGACTCCCCCTGGCTTTAGTATCCGGTAAATCGTTTTCAGTGCTAGTCGTACCTCATAAATTAGCTGGAGGGTTTCAGTTAGGATCAAACAATCAAATGTGTCTGATGGAATATGATCGGCACTGGTGAGGTCGCCAACGAAAGTTGCCTCTGGATTGCCTTCTACAGCATGGAAAACATCGTTTTTGGTAACGCGATCGCCCCCAAATTTATTAGTATAAAAGCTGTCTCCAATTTCTAGAACACGCCCTTTAATATCATCACAATGACTGCCAAGAAAGTTCTCGATATAGTAGCGGTCAATGGGAAGACCTCGGTCGAAGCCCCAAGCCTCGCTAATAGGTTTTAAGCGTCGCAGGTTCCCAAAGTTCACTGCTCCAACAGGTAGGCAGTATTCAGTTCCTTGTAATTGAGCTTTGAGTTTACTACGAATAGAGACTGGTAATGTATGGCGTGCAATTGACTTTAATAGTTTTTGATACATGTTAACGGCTCATAGATTAAGAACAAGATTCCGTTGTATTTATTCTGCCTCAGATACTTTTATCTTCTGGCTTTCTTCTTGGTAATCAAAGACACTTATTTTCTGTAAAGATTGACAGGGGCTAGCACCGCTTTGCAAGTTAATTGGCAAATTGTGCCAAGGACAAACAACACAATCATTTCGCAGATAACCAGCCGCCAAATCGGCTCCTTCATGGGGACAATACCTATCGAATACAACTACTCGTCGCTCGTTTATTTTGGCAGCACATAACTTTTGTGATATTGGTCTAATCTCACCTAATTTCAACTCTTTAGAGTCTAATATCAGCTTCGTATCACCAACCAATTTTCTTGATGAAGTCTTCACAGAAATCTCTTGAGGAAAAGCCATTGACGTATCATCAAATTTTGATATTATTTCTGGAGAAATAATATAATTTTGATTTTTTTCTTGAGCAATAATCGAGTTATTTTTTTTGCTAATATTATGAAATTTCCTAACTACAAATTGAGTAAATTCTTCCCAAAAACCATCATTTGGTTGAGAGTAAATATAGTCATATTTATAAGGTGAGTGTGGGTTGAGGAATTTTGGCTTATCTAGCGTCATTCGCAAACTAATAACGTGTCGAGTTGCATCCGTACTATTAATCTCAGAACTATGTAAATGCTCTCCATGAAAAATCAGTGCATCACCTGGCTCTAATTCAAAATTCAGTGCAGAGCCAAAGTATTGGTCGCGCTGAATTTTACCATCTTTTGTACAAGGAAGAAGCTTGCCATATACTTGAGGATATATATTTAATCCATTACCTATCTTGACTTTACCAATAGCAATCCAGATATTAATAGAGTTTGTAGGACATTGATACCAGCTATCATGATGTGGCCCGTGGGCTGTAACTTTTCCATTCCAAGCAAACGTATTAAATTCATCTTTTCTCTGCACCACAATATCGTAGGGAACATGAAATCGGACGTTCGGATATTCTTCAAAGTAGAAAGCTTTCTCTTGCTGAAAAACTTTCTTGATTAGCTTTTTTGCTATCTTTGGAGCAAGGGAACGAACAACTTCATAGGTATGATGAGTAACTGACGGTAATTCATCTAGATTAATAACTTCATGAAAGGCTTCAAAGCCTTTATTTTTTATTTTTGCGGCTTTTTCTTGACCCGTAGCTCGACGAATTCCGTTGAGACTAGCTTCTTGCAAACTTTCAAAATAGCCGATAGCTTGCAAGGATTGTCGAACAATAATGACTTCACCAGATAGAACCCGTTCAGAAATTTTTTCCTGTAGCATTGATTCTGTATGGTCATGAAGGCTGATGTTAGTAACTGTAGGATGTTGCATATTAAATAGCTAAATTTTACAAAGGTCTGTAACTAATGGCTGAAGCATCAAATTTTTCAATAAGAATATGTAGGCAGGATACATTAGTATTCAGTCTCCTGATGGCAAAGATTACTGATAAGAAGTTAAAACACATATTCATTGCATAGTGATTCATGAGGTTTGTTAACCGATGACGATTGAAAGTCAAGCATCATCGGTTAACACAACCATACATGCTTTCAAAAAATGTGTAGTAGCTTCTCATGTTTGGCTAAAAAATAATAATTAGCATTAAAAATTACACACTATTAATAAGAAAATTAAACCATTCTTCTTATAGACTTAAACAATTGTTTGACATTTTTCTTTAACCCTTTTTTATATAAATCTCCTGAATAAGTTTGGTAGTTAGAGTCAATTTCTATACGCCGGAAGTTTTCATATTTATAATTTTCGCTATCAATACGTACTAATTCCACTTCTGAATCGCCAGAGTCAACAGACGCTCTGATAAATTCATCGCGTACTTCTTCTAGCATTTTTTGAGAGCGATCGCAGCATTCCTTTGCCTTTGTTCGTGCTTCCTGTGTTAAGCAGTAATCAAAAGCTTTTTGTAATTTCTCATCAGTAAGTTCATCAACTGTGAACATCACAGACCAGCCAATTTTTTCCGCTTGGCGTTTAATTTTAGCACCTCCGGCTTCTGGATCAATAGAAATAGTAGGAACACCATTCTTCAAAGACAACACAGTTCCGTGTAAGCGTGTGGTGATTACTAAATCCATCCGAGCAAGCAGTGATTCCACCTCGGCTGGAGTACGCAACCCTGTAGTATTTGTATCTAGTCGAGTATCAATTTTTACGACTGCAACTTCCCGTGAAGCTAGAAATCTGTGAATAGCAGTGTTTGTAATATCTGTCAAACCTTGTTCATAAGGCTCTACCAGACAAACACCTACAACAGGTACTAATTTCCGAGGAGAGATAAAAGTAATATCAGGATTAACACGTACAGAACTATCTCGTTCTAACAAAACATCAAACGGATTAGACTTATCAAGCGATTCAAGCATTGTCAAATCAAGTCCGATAAGGCGACAGCCAGCAAAATGAGTTAAAAACTCTGTTTCTAATGTTCCTTTGGCTAAGAAGGGGCCACAAACAAACACAATCTGTGAATAGTTTTTGGGATCGGTGAGTCGCCAGTTAATACCACCAGTGAAAGGGGGATCAACTGCAATATCATAAGATATACCAGCACTTTCTAGCCAATCGCAAGCTAGTTCAGCTGCCAAAAGATCCCCAGCTGTAGCATGTCCCTCTTCAAAGCTAAACCAACCTGCAACAAGAGTTTTCATATATAGATATCTTGATTATTTTGAGTACAAATTTGATAATGATTTAAGTGACAAATGCTCTATGTTATTCATGAGAATCACATAGAGCATTTGTGGAAATTTATATTGGTGTTTTCCATCGATGCGGTATGAGAACATTACCAAATCCAGATTCCTTTGATACAGCACGACTGCGGATTTTTCCTTCTTCAATGTCAAAAAATGTGGCAGCTTTAACATCGTCAACAAATTCTCCATTGCACATCAGTGTCGCATTGATTATGTAGCGGCCAGGGATTAATAAAAATTCATCAATTTCACAAATAAATTTTGCTTTTTTCTCTGAATTTGTCATATCTTCTTTAGAGTAAATAGCGGAGTCAAAATATGTCACTGGCTGACCATATTGGTCATAAATTGTAAAAGAACAAGACAATCCAGCACGAATTTCAGTTATATGAAAAATAAAAATAGCGGAATAACCTGTTGTTAAAGTAACTGATGAATAACTGCCACCAGTGTAAATTTCTATATGAGTAAGTCGTGCTAGACCATTACCGTTACGATCTGTTCGTTCTAAAAGATTCTGTGATGATGCTTTTTCTAGAGTTCTGAGGTAAGTGCCTACCGCTTTATCTGTTGTATCGTCAGCTAACACCGTTCCTTGCCCCAGCAAAACACCACGACTGCAAAATGCCTGAACTACCCCCAAGTTGTGACTAACAAATAGTACTGTTCGCCCTTCGTTTTTTGAGACATCCTCCATTTTTCCCAAACACTTTTTCTGAAACTGCACATCGCCTACTGCCAACACTTCATCTACAATCAAAATCTCCGGCTCTAAATGCGCTGCCACGGCAAAGGCTAACTTTACATACATTCCTGAGGAATAACGCTTCACTGGCGTATCTAAAAACTTCTCTATCTCAGCAAAGGCCACAATTTCATCAAACTTATGCTTAATTTCTGCTTTACTCATCCCCAGAATTGCACCATTGAGGTAGATATTTTCTCTTCCTGTCAACTCTGGGTGAAACCCTGTACCTACCTCTAACAAACTGGCAACTCTTCCCTTAATTTTGATGCTTCCTTTTGTTGGTTCAGTAATCCTACTGAGAATTTTCAAAAGTGTAGATTTACCCGCACCATTTCGCCCTATAATGCCAACTCTGTCGCCCTGCTTAATCTCGAATGATATATCTTTTAATGCCCAAAACTCCTCCTGTAAATTGTGAATGGAGGATTTTCTATTTCGCAACGGTTTCAGTAAACTTTTAGCCCCATTAGCAATTACATCGCGCAGTGCAGTATAGTTTTCTTGTTGCTGATGTCCAATAATATATTTTTTACTCAGGTTCTCAACTCTAATAACAGTGTCAGACATTGGCTGTTTATTTTGTCACAATGGTGTTGTGCTTATCTAATTGAATACAAAAATGGTTGGCAGCGATCGCTCTTTTAAATTCAGTCGAATTTATTCCTTTAAATCACATCGGCAAATGTCCGTTCTGTCTTCCGAAAATACCAGATTCCGCTGAATAATAATAAAAAGACTAGTGTCAAAGACAGGAAAAAACCCGGTAAATATAACTTGGACTCACCCCCCAAAATCGCCCATCGAAATCCATCAATTACTCCTACTATTGGGTTTAAAGAGTATAGTAATTGCCACTTTTGGGGAATAATGCTACTGCTAAATCCCACTGGCGAGATATACAGACCGAACTGTACAATAAAGGGCACAATGTAACGGAAGTCACGATACTTGACATTTAAAGAAGCAAACCACAATCCTGCACCCATCGAAGCAGCAAAGGCAATAGCAATAAACAATGGTAATGTCAAAATCCGCCAACTGGGGACAAAGTTATACCAAGCCATTAATGCCAGTAAAATCATTCCCGAAATCAAGAAGTCTACAAAGCTAACTACTACTGCACTTGTCGGTACAATTAAGCGAGGAAAGTATACCTTTGAGATTAAATTGGCATTGCCAATCAAACTATTACTGCACTCCGATAGGGAATTCGCAAAAAACTGCCAGGGTAACATCGCCGAAAATACCAAAATTGGATAAGGCGCACCTTGTGAAGGCAACTTTGCCAATTGTCCAAACACAATTGTAAAAACTACCATAGTCAAAAATGGACGAATCAGTGCCCAAGCAATACCGATCGCAGTTTGCTTATACCGCACCAAAATATCACGCCAAGCAAGAAAATAAAATAATTCTCTATAGCGCCATATATCTTTCCAATACTGCTGCTCTGTGCGTCCAGCTTCAATCAGCAACTCCTGTTTGGAGACAATTTTTGCACTACTCATAGTTCTTGATTGAAGATTAATATCTTTAACGAAATGGCACTAAATAACACTTAACTCACAAACTGGAAACCTCTAAGACCTTGATAACCAACGTGTCTGGCACTCCTACGAGTAAACTCCCCAACAGAAGGGTTCCCTAAAGAATCAATCACTCCCGTAACTTGCTGCCATAATTCTTGTGGTGCTACCGAAATTTCATAAGTACGATCGTCACACTTACGAATATGATACCAAGTTGTTTGCTGACACTCTTCACACCAAAAAGCTTCTAACCATTCCCCTTCTATCGGTACTGCGGTTTGGTTTGCTACTAACATCAACGCATTCCGCCGACTCATGCCTCGTTGCTGTAATTGACCTGCCTGGTCAGCAAACATTTTATATTTCTGACTGACGCTATCGATATGGCAGCTATGAATGGGGCAATAAATAGCCCGTCGTTTGGAACGTTTCCGATTTCGGTCACACCTTCTCTGCAATTTAACCTCCTGTATAGACAAAAACTATGAGCAAGGAAGGCTATGGTGGAGGGACTGAGATCAATAAGACCATCGAAGCCCAACTCCTAAAAAATACAGCAAAAATATTCAATTAACCTCGACATGCTTACTTTAGATCGCTTTGAGACATGGTTCTTACCTCATCAGAGAATAGTGCCTGCTGCAAAACATGCAAGTATTGTTGAGAGATAACTTTAGGTGTGAAGTGCGATCGCAAATACTGGCGACCTGCTATGCCCATCTGCTCTCCTATTTGTGGATCTCGATTCAGAAAGCGAATAAATTGCGCTAGACCTTGACTGTCACCATTGTCAAATGTCCCACCACAGTTGGCTTCAGCCATCAGTTGTCTGAGATATGAAGTCTCGGAGCAAATTACTGCTATTGGTCGCCCAGAGGCTAAAGCTGAGTAAAGTTTGCTGGGAACAACTAAACCCTCTGTAGTTGCATCTACACTCACTAGTGATAGATCGCAAGCTGTTAAAGAATAGGGTAACACTTGCTTATCTTGATAAGGTAAAAACGTAAAATTGTTCAGCCCTAACCGATCTACTTCCATGATTAATTCATCGCGTTTGGCACCACCACCAATGCAGACAAACTGAATTGGCTCATCTTGCAGTTGCTTTGCAGCTTCCAACATGGTATCGATGTCATGGCAGCGACCCATATTGCCAGAATAGAGGACGGTAAATTTATGAACTAGGTTATACTTCCAAGCAAACCAGTTTTCTCGCTTGGCAATCGGCACGATCGCTTCTGGGTTAGCCCAACTGTGAATTACTGAAATTTTCTCAGCTACTTCGGGACAATGCGCTACTACCTGTTGTTTCATCGCGGGGCTAAGTACTATAATCCCTTTGGCTTTTAACCAAACCTGTTTGTTGATCGCACGCCACAAGCGCACTAGCCAGTTACGCTTTGGAATTACGCCTAATGCGATCGCAATATCAGGGTATAAGTCATATAATACGCAGATATAGGGCAATCGGAACAAGATATAAGCCAGATATCCAATCACTGGCAAAAATGGGGGAGCTGTAGTTAATAACAGTATATTGTTACGACGCCAAGCTTTGAGGAGATAAAGTGTAGCCCGTAAGGTATATAGGACGCCATTAACTGCTTTACCACGAATCCTTCCCGGCCAGAGTTGGGCAGTGCGCGATCGCTGAATTCGGATTTGGTCAGCCCATTCAATTGCTGGTGCCGTATCAGAACGAAATGCATATCCTGGCTGACTTGTAAAAACTTCAATATCCACCCCTTGCAGTCCTAACTGTTTCACTAGTTCCTCGATCAACTGCCCTGTAGCGGCATAATCTGGGGGAAAAAATTGGGTGATTACAGATAATTTAATTGATTGTTGAGTTTTTACAGAATGTTGATTTTTTGCATTTAACTGAGTAGAAATGGATTGTAAAAAATTTGGATTAATCCATTTATTAAGTCTCATTGGCTATATCCTGGAAGATAAAAGTTATATTTGAATTACGTTACTGCAAATAAATCAATCCATCAATTTCGATTATTAAAGCTTGAAACGTTTTTGAGAAAAACCTATAAAACTTACAGATACGCAGATTATTATAACGAGCAAGGCTAACTAACAGAATATTTACTCTTTTTAGTTTGTACTATATTTTTATCCAAATATAGGAACACAATGATGCCAATAATACGTGTTAAACCGCAATAAACATTTTAATACTGCGTCTAGGAGCTTTCTCTGTAAGCACTTTTATTAAGTTACTAAGGTATGTACTTCAACTTCCAAAGATATATTTAACGGTAGTAGTCTTTCTTTTTCAGTCACGATAGCTATAGAGATTTAGAACGAGCACTGTTGTTTTTGATCAATGGTTGATTTTTATCATTACATACAACTTGTTAACTAGAGTTTTTATTCTCTATCTTTTGATAGATTGTAAGATTCGACTTTCACAATATCATGTTTCAATTTGAAATCAAGTCCTTCATTAAAAATTTATATTTTTTAAATATATCTAAGTTAAATCTTTATAATATTAACATTTTATCGGCTAGCAAATTGTTGAATAACGAAGCAAGTGGGCATAAATATTTGTCGTTGGGATTAGGACATGAAATAGCTATGCTAAAAGTGAAGCACTCTATTTGAGAGAAGGAGAGCCAGCGATCGTTGAGATGCAAAGTACGATAGCGCAGGGTTACACAGCATTTGGGAGTTTTCCCCATTAGTAATTGCACCAAGCTAAGGCACAGAAAAAAGAAAATTTTCGCGTAGGTTACAAAAGTTTATATAGTTAAGTTTAATTGTACCGACCTACTTATAGTTTTCAGACTTAAATTTTGAAAAAACACTGAAGCTGAATCTACATTTTTATGTATAAGTTATATCAATTTATCTCGATTTCACCAATTGGCCACTGGCTGTGTTTCCACTGGTTCCACATATAAATCGTTTTGATGAGAGAATAATCAAACACTATTTAGTTATGACAATGGGCGAAATAGGCGTTGTTTTAAGTACAAAATTCTAAAATTTGGTATTGAATAAGGCAGGAGACAAGAGATTCCGCTTATATTATGGGCATTCAACCGCACCTAAACTAGAGCCACGCAAAACTTGTGAGAGACTTAAACCCTTCCTCTCTCTGGTCGCGGCAGTTCTTGCTGAGGCAGGCAGGAGGAATACTACCCTTTGCAAGAACTGCCTTTCTGATCCAAGAATACTTAGTATTATTTTAGTATTATTAATAACCATGCATGGCTACGAACTAGCAACCTGTATTAAAGAACAAATACGGAAATTCAATCATAAGTTTATAAAATATATATCCTGTTTAAGCTAGATTGTTGCTTATATAGAACTACCTCACTGAAGCTTTTGTCACCCTTTTTACTTAATCCTGTCCAGTGTCTTATCAAATATTAAGTAGACGATGGAGAATTATCCTTTTCAATCCTCAAGTTCTGATCACAGTAATAATTCTGTGTCTCCACTTCCTCAAAATCAACTTGTTCCGTGGACTGAGGAACAAGGAGATGGGTGGAGCTTTCAAGATTTTCTAAGTGTTTTACAGCGGCGAGCGCTAGTCATGACAGGTGTAACGATTGCTGTGATGACAATTGTAGTTATTAACTTGGTGCTAAACCGGAAGCCCCCAGAATATGAAGGCACTTTTCAACTGCTAGTGGAACCTGTAAATGATGACACCAAAGTTGTGGATGTTGTCAAAGACCTTAACTCACAGAAGTCTAGTCTAGATTATGAAAGCCAAATTCAGGTTCTTAAAAGTCCTGAACTGATGAGAAGTACCCTTGAACAGTTGCAAGTTTCCTATCCAGAAATCAACTATTATTCACTTCTCGAATCTCTGAAGATTACTCGATTAGGTGAGACCAAGATAATACAAGTTCGCTATCGAAGTAACAATCCAAAGCAGACTCAAGTTGTACTAAAGCGAATTGCTGAGAATTACTTAGACTACAGCCAAGTCAGGAGGCAAACCAAGTTACGTCAAGGGCTTCAGTTTGTTGAAAAACAATTACCATTTACACAAAATCGGGTAGATAAACTTCAAAAAGAGTTGCAACTTTTTCGACAAAAGTACAATTTTAACGATCCAGAAACCCAAGCAGCGCAAATTGCTTCGCAAACTCTTGAATTCTCTCAACAAAAACAAGCAACTGATCTACAATTAGCTCAAGCTCGTGCTAATTTTGCTATCCTAAAAGAAAAAAATGCAGTAACGACAACTCTGAATAATGCTCCTTTATATCAGCAGTTGATTACTCAAATACGCCAATTTGATATTCAGATTGCTACAGAATCAACTCGTTTGCAAGAAGAAAATCCAACCATCCAAACATTGAAAGAGAAACGAGCTAGTCTTTTACCTGTACTACATCAAGAGGCGCAGCGTTTATTGGGTGTAAAGTTTGCAGAAGTAGCAACGCAACTTCAGACGTTAGAAGTACAAAGCCAAGAACTTACTAAAATAGAACAGAAACTTGCACAAAGACGCAATCAATTGCCAGTTTTAACAAGACAGTACACTGAATTACAGCGTAAATTACAATTTGCAAATGAGAGTTTAAATCGGTTTTTATCAAACCGCGAAAATCTCCAAATTCAAATATCCCAAACAGAGCTGGGTTGGCAATTACTTCAAGCTCCAACTACACCAGAAATTCCTATTTATTCTTTGAATATTCCACGCAATTTGAGCTTGGGAATAATTGCAAGTATCCTTTCAGGAATTGGTGTTGTATTACTGATAGAAAAGCTAGATAATACCTACCATACTGTTGAAGAACTAAAAACCAAACTAAAGCAGCCTTTGTTAGGGAATATTCCTTTTGAAAAGCAAGTTCAAACTAGGCAAAACCGCACTTCTAATCAAAATATTCCCTTAGCAAATATACCAAATTATTTTTCTCAGGGAATTGCTAGTTTGAGTGTTTTACCAGATCAAGGATATGGTGACTCTTCTACTAATTTTTCAGAAGCCCTGCGGGTACTTTATACAAATATTCAACTACTAACTTCCGATCGCCCGATTCGTTCTATAGTTATTAGTTCAGCTATGGCTGGTGATGGGAAGTCTACGGTTGCTCTCCATCTAGCTCAGATAGCTACAGCAATGGGACAACGAGTCCTACTTGTAGATGCCGATCTTCGTAAACCCACAATTCACGACTTATCAGATTTAAATAATCTATGGGGATTAAGTAATTTAATTTCTACAAATTTGCCAATGGGAGAAGTAATGCGACAATTACCTTCCATGAACCAATTATCTGTAATTACTGCTGGGCCAATACCACCCGATCCCACGAAGTTGCTCTCATCTCAAAAAATGAAGCAACTAATGGCAGATTTCCACAATAGTTTTGACCTAGTGATTTATGATGTCCCTCCCTTAGTGGGATTAGCCGATGCTAGCCTGATAGCACCCCATACTGATGGACTTTTGATAGTAGTCAGGATTCATAAAACAAATTCTTCAATCCTAAAAGTAGCTTTAGATAACCTGAAAATTTCTCGATTGAATATATTAGGCATAGTTGGTAATGGTCAGAAAAGTACTATCAATAGTTATTGGAATGTAGACTAGTCAGGAGTGCGAAACTCCAAACCTTTTCGGCGATTGATATACATCAAATATAAGCGCACCCACCTAAAACTTGAGCAGGGAATTTATAGTACATTTTAACTATAGATGTCACCGAGATAATCAAGGATACGATCGCATTACGTCTTAAATCTCCTGTACTGTCCAAGTAACAGGTGAATGGATCGGCTGAATTTGCCTGGTGGCTGGCAAAGTTGATCTAGCTGACTCCATCTGGGCCAAGTAACTGCAACCAGGGATTGACTTTTACACCGTAGTAGTTTCCATATATCGCTCAAGCTATTTCTGTACATTGTCAAATTTTGAATTTAGAATTGCTGTCTAGATTTGCACTTTTCTGCATAGCTTGAAAATTCATCTCCAATTAAAATAGGTGCATAATTCAACGAGTAGAGTTAGATATAAAAGGTGCAAGATATGAATCTCAAGGAAAACACCATAGAGTACAGGATTTTTTTTAAAGCTTAAGGTAACTTTTAAATTGGATGAAAATATGGTAAACGTAAGTTTGAAAGAAGATCAAGTTTATAGACATTTACTAGTGGAAAAAAAGCTGGGTATTCTTGTTGTTGATGACCATCAATTAATTTTAACTGGTACTCTCGATGTATTAAGTCGAGAGTATCCTGAAGCTGCTATTATTAAGGCTCAGACGGGAAAAGAAACACTTTCTCAACTTCAATTTCACCAGTTTGATCTGATTGTGATGGATTTATCAATTCCCGATCGCCAAGGGGATACAGCAGAAATTGATACCGGAATTAAGCTGTTGCAAACTTTGCTCAAAGAATATCCCCATCAGAATTTTATGGTGCAAACTAGTTATGTAAAGGCCTTAATCCGAATCAAACACGAGATTGATAATCATCAAGGTGGGTTTGCGATCGCAGATAAAGGATTACCCGAAAGTGAAATGCTGATGCGGGTTAATTTGGCACTTCAGGGTGCAACTCACACCAAAGACATCAAAACGGGGATCGAACTCAAACCAGAATGGTTGGAAGTGTTGCGGTTGGCTTTTGAAGAGAGTTTGACAGATAAAGCGATCGCCGACCGAATGTATAAATCAGAAAGAGCAGTACGCACTTACTGGACGAAGATTCAGGATGTTTTGGGGGTGTATCCTGAAGACTGCAAGCAAAGTGGTAAAAATATGCGAATCCTCACCGAAATTCGTTCCCGTGAAGAAGGCTTAATTGATTAATACGCAAAAAATTAATCTGGAAGCTAGATGAAAAGGAGAATCTGGAATCGCATTTGGAAAGAATACGGATTATGGTCGCTGGCTGCACCGCCAGGGATCGGATACTGTTGGCGAATGTAATACATTATTGTCTTATTAAGTATTACGTAAGCTCAAACCTTCAATCTGTAGTTGCGGCTTTGAGTTGTAACACTTTTGTCCGTGCGTTTGTAACACTTTCGCCAACAGTATCGGGATCGTGGTGCTGTTGTTGGTGATGTTGATCCGAATAACTGGAGGAATGCAATCTTGGGAATGGATGCTTCTCGATACGATGTTACGTTTGCGTCCGGTAGAAAAACCTGATGAACGTGTAGTAATTGTAGGTATCGACGAAAAGGATATTGAATGGGTTAAGCAATATCCAATTCCAGATGAGAAGATTGCAGAGTTACTCACTAAATTAGAAACTTATAAACCGCTAGCTATTGGGTTGGATATCTTCAAAAATGTTCCTGTGGAACCTGGTGGGGAAAAACTAGCGCAGATATTAAAAGCAAATTCTAATATTATTGGTATTGAAAAAATATTACCACCCGGAGAAACTTCTCCACCCCAAAGTTTGCCAGCAGAACGAGTTGGATTTGTCGATTTATTTAATGATGAGGATAGCAAAAATCGACGCTATTTGTTGTATACAAAAAAACAGAATAAGAGTAACAATATCAATGAAGATAAATATTCTTTAGCGCTCCAGTTAGTTACTAAGTATTTAAAGACGCAAAAAATTGAGTTAGAAACGGGAAAAAATGACCCTTATACAATAATGGTTCGTGGGATTGAATTACCCCGAATTACCCATAATTTTGGCGGATACGTCAGGGTTGATGATGGGGGATTGCCAATTTTAATGAATTTCCGCAACAGCGATCAACCTTTTAATGTTGTGTCGCTACGTGATATTCTCAATGGTCAAGTTGATGCAAAATTGCTGCGCGATCGCATTGTCTTAGTTGGCAACCGCAATATGAGCGCAGGTGATATTTTTTATACATCTGCTTTGCCGAATTTAAAATTAAGCGGTCAAATTTATGGCATTGACTATCACGCTCATGTCATCAGTCAAATTCTTAGTAGTGTAATAGATAACCGTACCATGTTACACAGTTGGGGAGAGTTTGGAGAGTACACATGGATATTTATTTGGGGTTTTTTGCCGATTGTTATCGGACGGCTTACCCAATCTGTTTGGAAAAATTTACTGAGTGTGGGTGTAGCAGTATTTTGTCTATTTAGCTGCGCGTATATGATGCTGTGGGTGTGGGGTATATGGATTCCTGTAGCACCTAGTTTTTTAATATTAGCCGTGAATGGGGTAGGTTTGAGTGCTTTTGCATTTTACCAGCATGATAAATTTTTGCGATCGCAAATTAACGAACGTCAAAATACGATTCAGCACACTTTTACCGTAATTCATAATGGCCCTTTGCAAACCCTTGCTTATGGATTAAAGCATATACGTGCTAAAGATATCCCCTACGAACAACTGGTTGGGCAATTTGAAAAGCTGGACCGAGAAATTCGGGAAATTGGCGAATTTCTCAAACTCGAAGCATTAACTACAGAAGAGAGTTTGCGTTTAGGTAGCGGATTAATACTCGAATTGAACCGACCACTTCACGATTTATTATATGAAGTTTATTCCAGTACGTTAGAACGTAAAGATTTTGAACATTTTAAAACATTAAAAGTAAAAATTCGCAATTTTGACCCAATTGATGATAAATATTTAAGTATAGAAGATAAACGCGGAATATGTCTGTTTTTGGAAGAAGCTTTATGTAATGTTGGTAAACACGCTCAAGGAGTTAAACGCATTCAAGCATCGGGTGTTTATAGTGCAAGTAAATACAACTTGTGGGTCAAAGATAACGGTTCAGGGATTAAATCAAAGCTAGAAAACAAAGGCACAAAATATTTTAAAATCCTTGCTAAACAATTAGGAGGAGAGTTTCGCCGCGAATCAGTTTCTCCTTGCGGGACTATATGCGAACTTAGTTGGAAACCCGTGAAATAATTTCAGCTTTGAGATTTTTATTGATGATTCGTTTCATGCAAAGGTGTAAAAAGTAAGATTTTGAAAAGTTTTAGATAACCATATAATCAACAACATCACCATGAGTTATCAACATTTTGCATTTTGGCGAAATAGCCGCAGACTTACAAGCTTGGTTGTAGGCGCGGTTTTCCTCATGACCGCAGTTCCGGCATTTGCTCAGTTTAAACCACGCGATCGCAAACCAGCCAGCGGAAATTCCCGTGCAGGTGGTTCGCGTGGGTGTCCAAGTAGCGGTATTCCGCTGACGCAGCTTGCACCTCAGACATTTATCGGTAAAACCGCTTCCACACGTCCAATGTTAGCTTGGTATATGTCAAGTTCCCAAAATGTGCGATTCCGATTGGCTGAATTTGATTCAGCCAACACCCCTAAACAAATTGGCAAAGTTAAAGAAATAGCGGCAACAGTCGGGATTAACAAGTTAAAACTTCCCCTCGATTACCCCGAACTCACAGTGGGTAAAACATATTTATGGCAAATTGCAATTGACTGCGAAACCGACACGATTATTAGACGTGCAGAATTTACCGTCACAAGTCCTCAATCACTTGCTAAGAACCAATTGACAAGCATTCCAGAAAGCGTAAATTATTACGCTGAAAATGATTTGTGGTATGAAGCACTCGAAGAAGCATTGAAAGCAACCGATAATGGGAAACTGGGGCAAACTGGGGCGACTTTAGTTAAAGAACTTGCACAGTTTGAAATGCTGACGGGTAACAACGTAGATAAAAAAAATATTCAGCAAAGAATCGAATACCTCCAGAAAATAGCCAACGAAAGAATATAGCAGTTTTCATTTGGATGCAACACACTCTGACCTCACTTCCATTCCTATCTCCTAAAAGGAGAGGCTTTGAATCTTACTCCCCTTCCCTGCAAGGGAAGGGGCTGGGGGTTAGGTCTGTATTAAACAACTAAGAACCGCTATAGTTGAATAGAAATGGTGAAAATTTGGCGGTTTGCTGTTACGAGATGGGTGGGATGCGTGGGACCGTTAGTGGAGCTTACCGTAAGTATCGCAGTTTCTATTCATCCTAGTTTTGCTCAGTTAACTCCCGATAACAGCCTGGGAAAAGAGCGATCGCAAGTCATTCCTTTTGATCAAAAAAATGACATCATCGATGGCGGTGCGGCTCGTGGCATCAACTTATTTCACAGTTTTCAAGATTTTAACGTCGGTGATGGTCGAGGTGTTTACTTCGCCAATCCAGAAGGGATAACAAATATCTTTTCTCGCGTTACTGGCGGAAACTCATCAAATATTTTCGGGACATTGGGGGTATTAGGTAATGCGAATTTGTTTTTGCTAAATCCCAATGGGATTGTATTTGGGAAAAATGCCAGTTTAGATTTGCAAGGTTCTTTTTCAGGGACGACAGCAAATAGTTTAGTCTTTCCTAATGGAGTAGAATTTAGCGCTACAAATCCCCAAGCACCACCTTTGTTGGCTATTAATGTACCAATTGGCTTACAGTTTGGTTCGCAACCTGGAAGTATTACTAGTCAAGCAGTAATTCGGAATTCTCAAGGAAATGCTGTTGGTGGTTTGGGTGTTGGCTCTGGCAGCACTCTAGCACTTATGGGCGGTGAAATTGCCTTGGATGGTAGTTTTTTGTTTACTCAAAATGGACAAGTGAAATTGGGCGCAGTCGGTGAAGATACAACCGTTGGGCTAAATGTCGATGGCTCCTCCTTGGGTTTTAATTTACCAGAAAATTTCGGACGCGCACCCATCAACTTAACGAATGGTAGCTTTATTCTTGCAATTGGAAATAGTGCAATTGAACTATTTGGGGGAGATATTGGGCTAAACAGTTCATTTCTTTTCGGTAACAATGGCGGCTCAATTATTGTTGATGCAACTCAACTTAGTTTGGATAACAACTCTGGAATTCAAAGCGGTACTTTTGGTGCAGCGAAGGGGGGTGATATTCAAATTCAAGTCAGCGATGCATTAACTCTCGCTAACAGCAGTCGGATTTTATCCGCTAGCAGCGCTTCTGCTACGGGTGCGGGTGGTGATGTTACTATCAATGCCGGGAAAATCACAACTACCGGAGATGGAACACCAGAAAATAGCGGTGGTATCTCTACGTTTAGCAGTGGAAAAGGCAATGGAGGGAACCTCACTTTAAATGCTACGGAGTCGGTTAACGTCAATGACAGCTTTGTCTCTGTTATATCAGGAGGTGCAGGTAATGCAGGAAACTTGACAGTGCGAGCTACAGATGCTGTCAATATCACTAACCAAGCTTCTTTAAGACTCGGAAGCTTGAGTTCGGGTTCAACAGGTAATCTGCGGATTGAAACGGGCACTTTGCGAGTTCAAAACAATTTCCTAGGGGGGGGAGTGACAGCACTTTCATCTGGTGGTGGAAGTGTCGGTTCTATTTCCATTCAGGCTCGGAATGCGGTTGAGGTGACTCAAAGTAATATATCTACAGGTATTGTTACACCATTTGGAAGTAAAACTCAAGCAACAGCAGGGGATATTACTATTGAAACCCAGCGACTCAATCTCAAAGATGGGGGTTATCTCAGTACAGATACTTTTAGCAGTGCAAATGCAGCTAACACGCTTCTTTCACAAATGCAGGTAATGGTGGTGACATCAACCTCGATATTGCTGATTTATTATTTTTGCGTGGTGGCGGTTTAATTTCAACCACCGCAGGTAGAGCACAAGCTGGTGGCGATGGCGGTAATATCAACATCAACTCTAAATTTATCGTCGCCATCCCCGAAGAAAACAGCGACATCAGCGCCAATGCATACACTGGTTCTGGTGGGAAAGTCCAAATCAACTCGCAAGGTATCTTCGGTATTGAGTCGCGGACAAAGCCAACTGAAAAAAGCGATATTACTGCAAGTTCTCAATTAGGCGTTTCAGGTATAACAAATATTAACGCACCTGATACCAGTTCCATTCAAAACAGCTTCACTGGAGCATCTCCAAACGTCATTGACACCAATGCACTCATCGCCAATAGTTGCATTTCACGCAGTTCCAAGCAAGGTGGTACATTCTTCATCACTGGTTCTGGCGCTTTACGTAATAGTCCAGGGAATGGATTAATTTCTAGCTATTCGACTGGTGAAGTGCGTAATATTGAACCAACATTGCAGACTTGGAAAAAAGGCGATGCAATAGTTGAACCTCAAGGGCTTTATCGACTTGCTGACGGACGTTTAATACTCAGTCGAGAATGTCATTAAAAAAGAACTCTTAATAGGAAGCTTAAAGGCCTTCTAGGGTCGGCACGAGTGTCATGTCAGCTAACGTTACCTGAAAGAAAGACAATTGTCTAAAGTTTTCTTAACTGATATCAAAAATGACCTTTAAAATCCATCCAGCACAAAATAGGCAATTATTACCAAACAAAGGCGCAGAAGTTATGGTGAAAATTTTGCAATTCGCTCTCACAGGATGGTTGGGATGCGTGGGAGTAATTGCAGTTTCTATTCATCCTACTCTTGCTCAGTTAACTCCCGATAATAGCCTGGGGAAAGAGCGATCGCAAGTTATACCTTTTGATCAAAAAAATGACATCATCGATGGCGGTGCGGCTCGTGGCACGAACCTATTTCACAGCTTTCAAGATTTTAACGTCGGTGTTGGTCGAGGCGTTTATTTCGCCAATCCAGACGGGATAACAAATATTTTTTCTCGCGTTACTGGCGGTAACTCATCAAATATTTTCGGAAGATTGGGTGTATTAGGTGATGCAAATTTGTTTTTGCTAAATCCAAATGGCATTGTGTTTGGTAAAAATGCCAGTTTAGATATACAAGGTTCTTTTTTGGGAACAACAGCAAATAGTTTAGTCTTTCCTAATGGGATAGAATTTAGCGCCACAAATCCCCAAGCACCGCCGTTATTAGCTATCAATGTACCTGTTGGCTTGCAGTTTGGTTCACAACCTGGAAGTATTGCTAGCCAAGCAGTGATTCGGGATTCAAGGGGAAATGCTGTTGATGCTTTACGTGTTGGCTCTGGTAGCACACTAGCACTTATGGGCGGTGAAATTACCTTGGATGGTAGTTATTTGTTTACTCAAAATGGACAAGTGAAATTGGGAGCAGTCACTGGAGATACAACTGTTGGGCTAAATGTCAATGGCTCCTCATTGGGTTTTCAGTTTCCAGAAAATTTCGGACGCGCACCCATCAACTTAACAAATAGTAGCTTCATCGTTGCAAGTGGCAATAGTGCAATTGAACTATTTGGGGGTCAGATTGGCTTAAATAGTTCATTTATTTTCGGTAGCAATGGCGGCTCAATTTTTGTTGATGCAACTCAACTTAATTTAGATAACGGCGCTGGAATTCAGAGTGCTACTTCTGGTGTAGCGAAAGGTGGTGATATTCAAATTCAAGCTAGCGATGCAGTAACTCTTGCTAACAGCAGTCTGATTTTATCTGCTAGCAGCGCTTCAGCCACAGGTGCGGGTGGTGATGTTAGCATCAATGCTGGGAAAATTACAATTACCGGAGATGGAATAGCAGAAAATAGCGGTATTCTCTCTGCATTGAGTTTTGGTCAAGGCAGTGGAGGGAACCTGACTTTAAATGCTATGGACTCGGTTAATATCAATGGTGGCTTTGTCTCTGTTGGGTCTGGAGGTGCAGGTAACGCCGGGAACTTGACAATACGAGCTACAGATGCGGTCAATATCACTAACCAAGCTACTTTAGGACTCCTAAGCTCGAGTTCGGGTTCAACAGGTAATCTGCGGATTGAAACGGGTACTTTCCGAGTCCAAAATAATTTCCCAACAGGGGGAGTGACAGCATTTACATCTGGTGGTGGAAGTGTCGGTTCTATTTCCATTCAGGCTCGGAATGCGGTTGAGGTAACTCAAAGTCAGATATCTACAGGTATTGTTACACCACGCGGAAGTACAACTCAAGCAACAGCAGGGGATATTACCATTGAAACCCAGCGACTCAATCTCAAAGATGGGGGTTATATCAGTACAGATACTTCTAGCAGTGCAAATGCAGCTAACATTTTTATTAAAGCTAGTGAATACGTAGAGATTAGCGGTTTCTCTAGCAAAGTATCAAGCAGTACATCTTCTGGCTCAGGAAATGGAGGTAATGTAGCGATTGAAACACCGCGAGTCACTGTCAGTCAAGGAGGATATATAAGCAGCACATCCCTTGAAAGCAGTGGCAATGCCGGGAATATTACTATCCGCGCCAAAGATGTAGAATTGGATGGGTTTATTTTCGTACCTAAAGAACAGTTTTTGGCTAGACTAGACCAAGCTGCGGAAGAATTTTTGTCTGAGCCTCTAACACAAGAAATTCTGTCTCGGTTCGGGGGTTTTTATGAGATAAGTAACTTATCCTCGAATGTTCAGGGAAGTAATACCGATGTCCGAGGTGGCACAATAACTATTGATACAGAACGCTTGCGGTTGAGTAATGGTGGAAATATATCAACCTCAGTGTTATTGGGACAGGGACAAGGGGGTAATTTGGTGGTTCATGCCACTGATTCTATTGATATTACTGGGGTTGGTGGAGAAGGATTAAATGGTTCAGCACCATCCGGTTTATTTGCCGAATTGCAAACTGGAGGTATTGGTTCTGGGGGCAGCATTGATGTTACAACAAGACGCTTAAACCTCAGCAATAACGGACAAATTTCTGCCTCCACATTCAATCAAGGTAATGCGGGAAATATTACGATTAATGCCAATCAAATTGATTTACGCGGAAGTAGCAACATCACAACTCAGGTTGACAGTGAAGCTAAAGGCAATGCAGGCAATATCAGCATTAAAACTCAACTATTAAATGTACAAGAAGAATCCCAGATATCATCAGCAACTCAGGGAAATGGAAACGCGGGTAATTTAACAGTACAAGCTGATAACATTATCCTGACTGGTCCAGACAGTGAGTCTGCAACTGGCTTACTATCATCAGTTGACGAAGGGGCTAATGGTAAAGGTGGTGATATAGATATTACTACCAATCGCCTGACTGTACGTGATGATGCTGAAATCGTCTCTGGCAGCCTCGGTACGGGTGACGCTGGAAATATTAGAATTAAGGCTAATTTTCTGGAAGTTATTGGTAAAGGTAGCGGTATTGCTTCTTTCACAAATGCAGGTAATGGTGGTAACATCAACCTCGATATCGCTGATTTATTATTTTTGCGCGATCGCGGTTTAATTTCAACCACCGCAGGTAGGGCACAAGCTGGTGGCGATGGCGGTAATATCAATATCAATTCTAAATTCATCGTCGCCATCCCCGAAGAAAATAGCGATATCAGCGCTAATGCATACACTGGTTCCGGTGGAAGAATTCAAATCAACTCCCAAGGTATCTTCGGTATTGAGTCGCGGACAAAGCCAACTGAAAAAAGCGATATTACTGCAAGTTCCGAATTAGGCGTTTCAGGTACAACAAATATTAACGCACCCGATACCACTTCCATTCAAAATAGCTTCAGTGGAGCATTTCCAAATGTCATTGACACTAATGCACTCATCGCCAATAGTTGCGTTTCGCGCAGTTCCAAACAAAAGGGTACATTCTTCATTACTGGTTCTGGTGGTTTACGTAATAGTCCAGGGGATGGATTAATTTCAAGCTATTCGACTGGTGAGGTGCGTAATGTTGAACCAACACCGCAGACTTGGAAAAAAGGCGATCGCATAATTGAACCACAAGGGCTTTATCGACTTGCTGATGGACGCTTGGTACTCAGTCGAGAATGTCAGTGAAGAGTATAAAACGTAAAATTGCTGATACTTATCATGAGTGGAAGAAATCTGAGGGCAGTTACCAGGACATCAAGGGCTTTTGTAAATCGGCATCCCTGCAATTAAGGAAGCTAATAGACATCTCCAAAGATGCCTACTCAAGATTTTTATATTACACTTGACTCTATATGGATTATGTATATTTGAATGAAATTTGAATGGGACAAAAATAAAAACCAACAAAATATCCAGAAACATGGCATTAGTTTTGAAGAAGCTACAGAAATATTTGCTGGTGTTGTTTTCACCTCAATTGATGAACGGTACGACTATGAAGAAATTCGAGAAATTAGTATAGGCTCAATCCAAGGCGTTGTAATTATTACCGTCGCCCATACAGACAGAAACGGCAACATTCGATTAATCTCTGCCCGAAAAGCCACCCCTAAAGAAAGGAGAACCTACTATGAATATCTCGCCCAATCGACTTAAAGAACTCCAAAATATTCCTGATACAGCGATTGATACTTCAGATATCCCTGAATTAGATCAGCAATTTTGGGAAACAGCCAAAATGGTAAAACCTGTTAGCCAAGAAGCCACATTAATTCAAGTAGATCAAGATATTCTAGATTGGTTTAAAAGCAAAGGAAAAGGCTACCAATCTCTAATTAACTCCGCTCTGCGCTCTTATATTGAGCATAATTCATCGCTATAACGCCCTAGCTTTTTAATAAAAATATCTGCCCGTAATCACCCTAACTTGATATGATAGGTTGCTAGATCCCCGATTTTTTTGAGAAGTCGGGGATCTGAATTCACTGTTCTTATTAGCTTTCCAAATCTCATGCAAAGTCAGAGGGATCTGTAGCTTTCAAAGCCAATTACCGATCGCAATCATTGTTGCCCAATACGCAGGATTTTCATAGCTGGGATTTATACCTTGCGATTGCGGTAATTCCTTAGCATGAATCATTCTAATTTGGGCTTTTTGCAATGCCTCTGCAATACTCATGCCAGCGTTGCGATAGTTGGTGTAAAATGTTTTGACTAGTTCGGATGTCGATTGATCGCTGACACTCCACAAAGATGCGATCGCACTTTTAACCCCAACTTGCAATGCAACTCCAGCTAATCCTAGTGTGGCCCGGTCGTCGCCAACTGCGGTTTCACATGCAGTCAAGGTGAGTAGTTCGACACCATCTGATTTGCTGTTGAGGTTTCGCAGTGAGTTTTCTAATTGGCTGATGGTAAGTTTTTGGTTTTTGCCTGTGACAATGAAGGTGTCTTCAGGAATGATGCCAAATTGAGCATGACTAGCTATGTGGACAATGGGATATGTGGTTTTGTCAAGTGTCTGCTGAAAACTTTCGGGGAAAAAGTCTTTATCAATGAGGTCGGTATGATTAGGAAATATACTTTCAACCGCACTGATTTCATCGGGAACAGCAAAAAGTTGATCAAAAGTCTTGCCGTCGATTGTGGATTTTTCCGTTAAACCTAAAATTAACGCTTTTTGTGTACTGCGATCGCGGACTTTAGGTGTGGTAAGTCGTAAACTGGGAGTTGTAGCAATTGCGTAGGTTTCGACTAAATATTTCTGTTGTTGACTGTCATAAAGTGCTGCCATTGGAACGCTACGCAAAAACCCATCCTGAATAAATACCAGGGTTTTGACTTTCTCCGGTTTGATATCTTCAGCAAACGGGCGAATTATCCAATCATAAAGCTGTGCCGCAGTTGTTGTATCGTAGCTAAATTCTTCTTTGCCTTTAATTAATCCTGTGCGAAACTCGGCAATTTTTTTCTGTAGCTTGTCGCTGCTAACTATTTTGTTTGTACCTTCTTGATTGGGGTCTTCAATCCACTTAAATTTAGTTGTCTGATTGGGTAACTGCAATAATAGCCCGGTTTTGCCCTCTAAAATTATGGAACTCAAAAACCCAGTATTCTGAAACGCTACACTATTATCCTTGAGGACTTCTCCCACCTGTTTGGGATTCAAGGCACTTAAAATGCAATCATTACCAAAATAATTTTGTAATTCTGCTAGTTTTAAAGCATCAATGGTTTTAACTACTGCCGATAATTCCTTCGCACGTCGTTCATCGGCAATTGCCCCAACTCCTAGCAAATCGAGCCGCGACTGTGCCAATGTCTGGTACAATGGTCGCACAACATCGCGGAAGTCAAACTGTACATCCCGTTCGGCGGTCAAAATATCGCTGCGGATATCTTCCAGGGTATCAAATGCTCGTTGATAAGATGCGATCGCTTCTTCTTTTCGCTTCTCTTTATCTAAAATGCGTCCGGCTTGCCACTCCCACAAATACAAGCTATCTTTTGCACTCAATTTGTTATCTGCTGCAATGATCGCAGCTTGGGTATATTTTAATGCTTTTTCATTCTTTAACGCTTTTTCATTCTCTGGGCTACATTCCCAGAAATGACCCAAAGCACCATTAGAATAAGAAATTAAACGATTATCTTGTAATTTTTTACTTGTTAATACTGAGTTTTCGAGCAAATTTAATGCTTCGTTATTAGATAAAACCCGCTGAGTTGGACAG
This sequence comes from Nostoc sp. ChiQUE02, assembly GCF_034531305.2. Taxonomy (NCBI): domain Bacteria; kingdom Bacillati; phylum Cyanobacteriota; class Cyanophyceae; order Nostocales; family Nostocaceae; genus Nostoc; species Nostoc sp. ChiQUE02. Next base: position 96,269 of record NZ_JAVRBN020000006.1, on the reverse strand, counting down.
TAGGTAAAGGGTGAAGTTCCTTTAGCATCGCGCTGCAAGTATGCTAAATCAATTGCCCCATAGAGTTTTGTGGCTGAATCGGGCAAACCTTTAAGAACTTTTAAAGCATCTTTAATAGTTGTATTAAACTCATCATCATTAATAAATTTGCTCTTATTTGTCTGGGAACCCAACTGAATTAAATTTAATAATCCCCGCATCTCTGCTAAAGCTTGTTTTTCATTGCGGGCGAATCTTATACTATCCTGAAAATATTGATAAGCTCTGTTGTAGTCTTCTACGGACTTTTTAGTAAATTCTTGTTCTTTACTAAAAATACCAGCCTTATTTGCAGAATCGGCTTGTAACTCTCGTAATTGACCGCGACTTTTGTAAGCATTACCCAAACTATTAAACACCAAAAATTTATATTCTGGAGTAACTTGTTGCGCTGCATCTAAATACTTAATTGCTTGGTCGTAACTTCCGATTAAGCGATATGCTTCACCGAGAATGCCCAAAGCCGCAACCTGACCGCGTTTGTCGTTGTATTTGGTGGCAATTTGTTCAGCACTTTCTGGAGTGCATTTTATTTCCTGACTTGGTTGATTTTCATAGGTTTTTGACTTATTTACCAGTTGACCACACAAAAGTGCGATCGCTTTGCGGGGTTGTCCCAAATTGCTGTAAACTTGGGCAAGTTCTGACTTCATGCGTCCAACTTGCTGGATATTTTCTACCGCGCCATAGTCACGAATTGCCGCAGATAAGGATGTAATTGCTGCTTTGTTTTCTCCTACTTGTTGGTAAGCACGCGCCAAATTTTCATTTACAACCGCCGTAACTGACGGATTATTTTTATCTTGATTTAATGCCTCTTGCCAATTTCTGATCGCATTAAAAAAATTTCCGGCGTTATAGTCTTTAATTCCTTGTTCAACTAGTGCAGTGGCATTTGGCGTTTGTGCAGATACAACTTGCCCAAACAAAAGACATATTAATAATGTTGTCAAAAATAATACTTGAATCAATCTGTGATGCCTGTTTGGTTTTTGCTGTTGCTGAGTAGAGAAATAAATTAGCATCTTGCAAAGGTTTCCGACCTTAAACAATATCTGCATCCATCGACGTGCAGAGAGTAATGTTGTGAAATATTTATTTTTTATTTTCATATTTCTACACATAGAGAAAATAGTTATTTAGCTTTTATTGTTTAAATTACCAGAAATCAGCAGAAAAAACTGAAACTTTCAAAAGTGTGCAGTTTTCTGCAAAATGGGACGCACCATCATGCGATCGCACAATACAAATTATGCAACTATATATGCATAAATGGTGAATGCATTACTTAGTCATCTCCCTTAGTCTGAGTATTAAAGAAACGGTTAATGAATCGAAAAACAGCAAAAATCATCAATTCATCAACCGTTACTGATGAAATTATCATTATTTTTTAACTCAGATTCAGAGGTAAATTATGTTTTCTCAACTAGTTTGCAACACAGTTTTAGCTACATCTTTGACATTTCCGAATTTTAAACAAACCACTTCAATTGCAATTTTAGTAGCTGGAATTGGATTGTTTGGTATTAAGTCAGCAGATGCCAGAAATGCCTTAGTACAAACATCAGATGTTTCTCAAGCTTCATCTTATGCGATCGCGCAGCTCGTAGATGCAAATTCTCCGATTTACGGAAGTTGGAAGCTAAGATATAGCATTGATGGAGTCGTCTATCAAAGCGTGCTGGTAATGAGCGGATATTCTGGAGTGATGAGAACTAGATATTTTGACTCTAGAATAAATCAGAAGCAGGTTGTAGACCAGGAAATTAGCCTCAAGTCTTCTTCTCAAGGATTAGTTTTATTGGGATATAACCCAGTTTATCCTGGAACTTCCAGAAGACACCCTACTTATGCTGCTGATAACTTTCTGTTTTCTGTTGAGCCTGATGGTTCAGTAATAGCGTATACTTGCGATGATCTACAACAATGTTCAAGTGTAGATGTGGAAAGTATATTGTCCCAATCTTAAATAAAGATAGCGTAAATTTTCTGGCTTTCAAGTTCCCTAGTGGTTAGCGAACTGACAAGTCAGCGCTTGCGCTATCCCGTCTTTTTTTATTACTGCATTTATTGTCTTATTTATCAAGATTAAAATGACCGAATCAGATTTTGATGATTGCACCTTTATGCAATCATCAAGCAAACTATTATGGTATTTTAATTAAGTGATAATACTCATTACATATAGGACTATATTTTGATTGTTGAAAACATACTGAGCTGGAAAAGCCTGTTTTGTCAAGGTTCCATCTTAAATAATTTCACAAATCAGATAGGATTCCTATATCTAATCATTAATGCGATCGCTAAATCAGTGGGTGGGAATAAATAGAACTATATTACTAAGCATAAGTATACATAAAACCCCTACAAATGACAAATGACGACTTTTACAAACAGTAGATAAACAATGGGTTCCTACCTCCGATTTCAACAGCTTTTTTTCATATTGTTTTCCTGCATTAGCATCACTCCACTCGCAGTATTTGCACAATCGACACCCCCATCTGGAGTAACAATTCCCCCTGATATTCCAGGGAAAGTGGAAGAAACTATTCCTCAACCATCACCATCACCAACTATTCCTCCCACACCATCTGCACCAACTGACCGCATACTTCCATCACCGCAACAGGAAAATCTACCCGATACCACCTTTCCTAGCGGTGAAAGTTTCTTTGTCAAAGAAATTCAAGTCACAGGATACTCTGTTTTAGAAGATGAAATCATCGCGTTAAAACGGCCCTTAGAAAATAAAGAAATCACATTTGAGCAGTTATTGCAACTGCGATCGCAAATTACTAAACTCTATGTTGATAATGGCTATATTACCAGTGGCGCATTTATTCCCAATAATCAAGATATCGCTAGCGGTGTCGTGCAAATCCAAATTGTGGAAGGCGAACTTGAAGGAATTTCCATTTTAGGGTTAGAAAGATTGCAAATTGCATACGTGCGTTCCCGGATTGCACGGCTGGCGGGTAAGCCTTTAAACCAAAAACGTCTCGAACAAGCACTGCAATTATTACAACTTGACCCCGTGATTGAACGAGTTAATGCTGAGTTAACCGCAGGTAGCACTCCCGGAAGTAATATTTTACAGGTGACAATTACCGAATCGCCACCATTCCACGCTGGGGTTGTCTTTGCAAATAACCAATCACCTAGTGTTGGTTCAGAACAAGGGAATGTTTTTATTGCTCACGATAATTTCTTAGGGTTTGGGGATAAATTCAATGCTGAATATGCTGGTAGTGAAGGTTTAGACATTTACAATATCGGTTATTCTATTCCCTTTAACGCCCTAGATGGAACGATTGGTGTCCGCTACAGCAACAGTGCTAGCCGGATTATTGAAAGTGAATTTCGTGACTTAAATATCCGCAGCGAAGCCGAAACCCTTTCATTTAACGTCCGTCAACCGTTAATCCACACACCAAATAACGAATTTGCTCTAGGTTTGGCATTCGATTTACGGCGCAGTCAAACCTTCATCCTCAATGATATTCCCTTCTCCTTTACTGAAGGGCCCGAAGATGGGAAATCAAGAGTTACAGTAATTCGCTTTTCCCAAGATTGGTTACAACGTAATGCTAACAGTGTTTTAGCAGCGCGATCGCAATTTAGTTTTGGCATTGATGCAATTGATGCAACCGTCAACGATAGCGGTACTGACGGGCGTTTTTTCTCTTGGGTGGGACAATTTCAATGGGTACAACGGCTATCTCCCCGCATCTTGATGCTGGCTAAAGTTAACACTCAACTTACTCCTGATTCCTTACTTTCGTTGGAAAAAATTAGTATTGGCGGAGTTGATACAGTGCGCGGCTATAGTCAAAATCAACTTGTTGCTGACAATGGAGTAGTTGGAGGTGTAGAAGTTCGTATTCCCCTAGCATCAAATGTGGAAACATTACAGCTAATACCATTTTTTGATATCGGTACAGCTTGGAACAATCGCGGTGTTAATGCCGACCCGCAAACTATAGCTAGTCTGGGGTTGGGCTTAAACTGGCAACCTTTTAACGGTTTGGTATTGCGTGCAGACTATGGTATACCATTGATGGGCACAAGCGATCGCGGTACTTCACTGCAAGATAATGGCTTTAATTTTTCAGTCCGTTATCAACCGTTTTAATATTATAACGATTCTCATTTGAATGAGTTATCACAGGTAGGGGCGCACAGCTAGCTGTGCGTCCTTATCAGGATATATGTTTATCAGCAAATTTCTCTGTTTTGCCTTCCCTGTAGCGACTTCTGTCTTCCCTGTAGCGACTTCTGCCTTCCCTGTAGCGACTTCTGCCTTCCCTGTAGCGGCTTCTGTCTTCCCTGTAGCGGCTTCTGTCTTCCCTGTAGCGGCTTCTGGCTTCCCTGTAGCGACTTCTGTCTTCCCTGTAGCGACTTCTGTCTTCCCTGTAGCGACTTCTGTCTTCCTTGTAGCGACTTCTGCCTTCCCTGTAGCAACTCAAACATCCTCTAAAAGCGATGTCTACAACGGGCTACGCCTACGCAAGCGTACTGTGCGTAAAAGCGTGGTTGTTCCTATTAGCTGAATTGTGTCTGATGAAAGACTTACAGCAGAATTCAGAAGTAAAACAGGCTTGACGCCAGGGTTTGGGACTTAGATTAGACCTCTTGTAAAAGTTACTTTTGGAAGAGGCAGGGAAAAGGAAAGTTCCATTCCTTTCCCCCTTACCCTTTTCCCCACTTCTGCAAGAAGTCTGCAAAAGTCCCTAACACCCCTCCCTGCTTGCGGGGCTACGGTGTACACACAAGTCACCAGTTTTATCCCAATATGCTTGGGATAAGCCAGAAACCCCTCATGTAGAGACGCGATTTATCTCATGTAGAGACGCGATTTATCGCGTCTAAAAAACTGACACGTTAGAGAGACGCGATTTATCGCCGTCTCTACAAAGAATGGACTCGTCAATTATTCCTTGACAGACTACTATTTCCGACTTGTGTATACACGGTAGGCTCTTCGGGAGGAGAGACAAAGCGTAACTTTGGCGGGGTGGGGTTCTTATTTTTGATTTATGCAAGAAGTCTATTAATTAGAACATTCTCGACTCAATAGCAACTGCCCATTATTCAGCCGATATAATCCTTGTGGTTCAATAATTGGGTCGCCTTTCTTCCAGGGACGGGATGTAGTTTCGACACCTCTCACTTCACCAGTTGTATAGTTAGAAACCAAAACCCCAGGACGATTAGTAGTCAAAGCACCAGAACCCGTGATGGTAAAAGAGTTTTCTTGTCGTTTAGTACCGCGTGAAATGCAGCTATTAGCGATGAGTGCATTGGTGTCAATGACTGGAGGTAATTCGGTGAAGCTGTTTAGGATGGAACTAGTATCGGGTGCGTTAATGTTGATTACGCCTGAAACGCCAAGTTCAGAACTGGCTGTAATATCACTTTTCTCGGTTGCCTTTGGACGCGACTCGATACCAAAGACACCTTGCGAGTTAATTTTGACGTTTCCACCTGTTCCTGTGAAGGCATCGGCTGCGATGTCGCTATTTTCTTTGGGGATGGCGATGATAAATCTTGAATTGATATCGATGTTACCACCATCGCCACCTGATTGCGCTGTACCTGCGGTGGTTGAAATTCTGCTACTATTACGCAATAGTAAGCGATCGCTAGCAGTTAAATTAATATTTCCACCATCACCAGAGTTGGTGGTTGCTGTAATAAATCCTTGGTTATCAAGTGTTGTAGAACCAGAATTAATATTAATATCTCCAGCTTTCCCTTGCCCCACACTGCTGGTACTTAGTCGCCCAGCATTACTCAAATATAAAGAATCTGTTGTCAGATAAATATTACCTCCATTGCCCACAGCTGTTGGATTGACTGTACTAAAAACACCGCTAGAAAAACTTGTGGTGCTAACACCGTCAATTAAAATGCGATCGCGTGCATCAATGGTAATATTACCCCCATCGCCTCTAGAATAAGTACCAGCATTGACTATTCCCCCATTAGTTAAAAATAAAGAATCTGTTGTCAGGTTAATATTGCCTCCCCTACCTTCATCTTCACCTTGGAAGGTAGTAAAAACACCGCTTAAGCTTCCATTACTACCGACACCATCAATACCAATAGCATCGCCAGCATTAACTATAATGTCACCAGCATTACCTTTACCGAAAGTGGTAGCAGCAAGTTGTCCACCGTTGCTTAGTTTTAAAAAGTTGGTTGTTATTTGAATATCCCCGCCTTTGCCAACACCTCCATCGTCTAAAAAACTAAAAGCGCCACTTGTGTTATTTCCACTAACACCATCGATAATCACAGCATCGCGGGTATCAATGTTTATATTTCCAGCATTCCGGTTTGCAGAAGTGCGAATTACACCGCCATTTTTTAAGGTCAGCGTTCCTGTTTTAACCTCGATATTTCCACCATTCCCGCTTCCATTAGCAAAGGTATATGCCCCAGTGAAAGAGTTTTTAGCATTGGTTCCGTCAAAAGTAACGGCATCGCGCGTATCGATAAAGATATTACCACCATTACCTTGACCGTCACTAAAAGCGCCGAGTGTACCATTATTTTTTACAAATAATTCTCTAGCGTTGATGCGGATATTTCCAGCCTTACCCGTGCTATTGTTTAGCGCATTAGTGCCTACGGAAGTAAGTAAACCATTTTCTCCACTATCAAAAGTTACTGTATCGCCGACATTGATGGTGATATTGCCTCCATTTCCCTGTCCAAGTGTGTTTCCAGAAATGGTTGCACCATTGGTGACAGAAACTGTATCGCGGGCGTTGATGGTGATATTGCCGCCATTTCCCTGTCCATCTGTGTCTCCAGCAATGACTGCACCGTTGGTGACGGAAAGTGACCCTGTTGTAATTTCGATGTCACCTCCTTTACCTTCACCACTCAGCAAGTAACTAAATAAACCGCTAATACCAATTTTGTCAAGACCAAAAGTTCCACCCTTGACGACACCATCAAAAGTTACTCTATCACGAGCATTGATGGTGATATTTCCACCATTACCTTTTCCTTCGCTATGTGAAGAAGATATTCTACCGCCATTTGTGAAAAACAGCGATCCTGTTTCAATTTGAATATTTCCGGCGTTACCATTGTATCCTTCCGTACTGGCACCGCTAGATAAACCACTACCGCCAATTCCATCAAAAGTAATAGTATTGCCAACATCAAGAAAGATATTACCTCCAGTTCCTTGTCCACCGTTGCTAGCATTTAATCGGCCGCCATCTTTCAGTAGGAAATTACTTGCAGTTATGCGAATATCACCACCATTACCTATCGCGTTATTAATACCGAAATTTGATACTGTACTGCCGGATTTCATTCTGCCTCCAAAACCTGAAAATGTCACATTATCGCGGGCATTAATAGTGATATTCCCTGCATTACCGACTCCACCAGTAAAGCTAGATATTTCGGCACCATTAGTAACAGAAAGTGATCCTGTAGTAACTTGAATGTTTCCTGCTTTCCCAACACCTCCAATGTTTAAATCGCTTTGCAAACCACTAAGCGAATCATAATCCAAGTTATTAAGGTCAAACTTACCCGCGTCAATAAAAACGCCATCTAGCTTAACATTATCAGAGGCTTCGACGGTAATATTTCCGGTATTACCTTGTCCTGATAAATTTGTCGATACTTCACTGCCATTAGTTAACGAGAGTGAACCTGTTTTCAGGTAAATATTTCCTCCGTTACCTACCCCCTCTTGGGACACATTACTACTAACATCGCTCTTAGTATCGAAGACTATATTATCAAGGGCATTAATGCTGATATTCCCAGCGTTTCCTTTGCCAAAGATACTGCTATCAATATCGCCTCCATTGGTAGCTTTTAGCGTACCTGTCGTGATTTGAATATTACCACCATTACCTTGTCCTAAAATACCAGTAGTAACGTAAGCATTATTACTTAGTATAAAAGAGCTAGATTTGATATTTATATTACCACCATTACCTGTTGCTTCTGTCAATACAGCGCTACCAATTCCACTAATTAAATCATCTTTTTGACCTGTAACAGTAACAGCTCCTTGAGCATTGATATTTACATTTCCTGCATTACCTTGCCCGTAGAGATTAGCATTGATTTGTCCAGCATTTTGTAACGTCAATGTCCCAGTCGTAATATTGATATCGCCAGCATTACCAAATGCACTTTTTTGCACTATGTTAGCGATGAAACCTTGATCTATTAACGTTGTATCTCCTGTGGCATTAATATTAATATCTCCACCTTTACTATTTGGAGTACCTAAACCTGTATCTATTCCCGCTCTGAGTATGCTTCCCCCTGTTAAATTTACATTTCGAGCTTGAATTTTGATATTACCGCCACCCGCACCGCGAACATTAACTTCTGCGCCATTACTCAACGAAACATCGGCGCGTTTCACATTCTCAGGTATTACTAAACCCAGATTATCACCAGCAAAATTCAATCTCACATTTCCCCGTGCAGCCAAACCTGCTAACTCAACATTTCCGCCATAAGCGCGAATACTCCCACCATCAATATTGATATTTCCACCAACAAGCAGCAAACTTTTACCATCAGCAACTCGCAAACCCGTAACATCTTGTCCAATAAGATTAGTACCTGCGGGTGCTTGCGATTGATTGATGATTCCCCCACTTGCTTGGATTTGATTAAACAGCAATACTGAAGGATTAATAGTCAACAATGGCGCTGCTTGGGGATTTGTGGCACTAAAAACACCTTGATTGCCAAACTGCACACCGTTCGCAGTTGTCCCGACAAACGAACCCTGCATATTTAAACTGGCGTTTTTCCCAAACACAATCCCATTAGGATTTATCAAGAATAAATTGGCATTAGAACCAGCTATACTACCGTTAATAATCTGGAAAGTACCCAGCTTACCCAAAATTTCTGAAGGGTTATTACCTGTCACCCGTGCAAGAATATTTTGAATATCTGCGCTAGGACTGAAAAAATAAGCACTACGTCCCGCGCTGATGTTAAATTCTTGAAAGCTGTGAAAAAGGTTGATTTGGCGAGTTGCACCACCTGTAATTACTTCTATTGGTAGTCCTTGAAAGTTGTCTATAACTTGAGAGGACTCAGACCCAAGTGTGTTATCAGGCACGATATTGCTTTGCTGTGCCTGGGTTTCGCTAGTGAAGAGACTTACACTTGAGCAGCCCAGCAACCCTGCCAATCCAAACTGCAAATACCTGTTTAATCTGTATTTGATCGTCATTGGGTGCGCTTTTATATAGATTACTTGAGTATCTAATAAAACTGCACCCTTGGATAATAAATAAGCAAATATTTATTAATTATGCAGTTTTCTGCAATCAAGCAAGTCAAAACTAATTGCTAACTTTTGCAATGCAACGGGCTAAATTAAAATGCAGTTTTCTGCAATCTTACATACATAACTATGCATATAAGATTGCAGAAAAGGTGAATGAATAATTTTCGTACTTTTTTTATTTTGTATTGTGTGAATGAATTTGTAACTCCAGTTATAGGCATACTCACACTAACACACAAGATGCGAAGCTATAAGGTATTTTACTTCTGCTTGTATTTAGTAAAAACCTAGCTATAAATTCTCAAAACTATTTGAAATAAAATCTCATTCTGATTCTAAAAAGGAGAAACAGATGTCTAATTTTGTTGGTTTTACTGGTGGTGTTGCTAAAACTGGTTCAATCTATGTAGACAGCTTACTATGGGGCAGTCGTTGGAAAATTGAAAATGACAATAGAAAAATTACTTACTCTTTTGTTGATAATAAAACTTGGGATTACTCCTTCGATAATGCTGAAATAAATGCCTTTACTAATGCAGTAAAATCCTGGTCAAATGTGGCTAACTTCCAGCTAGAGTATTCTGGTTTTAATGATTCTCAAGCTGAACTAACATTTCATAGTGTTGATTCTTCTGTTTTGGGTAGTGATGGCGTACTAGGTCAAGCACAGCCACCAGGAGAATTTTCTAGTCTTTTTGGGCAAGGAGATGTTCTAGTTAACTGGGAGTCCTACCTAGGCGATGATGCAGCCCTCTTAGTTGGTAGTTACTACTACTACACTTTTATCCACGAAATTGGTCACGCTTTGGGATTAGCTCATCCTCACGACAATGGAGGAAGTTCTTCAATCTTTCCAGGCGTTGACAATGCTTCAGATGATGGCGACTTAAATCTCAATCAGTTTGTGACGACAATCATGTCTTACAACACTGATAGCAGTTCCTATTCCCCTGGGTACGATGCAAATTGGGGATTTGCTGCGGGGCCAATGGCATTTGATATCGCAGCCATCCAAAATATTTACGGTATCAATCGGACATACAACACGGGTAATAACGTCTATTTGCTTCCATCGTCTAATGGTGTGGGAACTTATTGGTCTTCTATTTGGGATGCAGGCGGAACAGATACCATATCTGGTCAAGGGGCAAGTAATTCGGTCATTATCGACTTGAACAATGCAACTCTGGCGAATAACGACCCTAATGCTGGCGGTTTCATTAGTCAAGTTGTTGGTGTTAAAGGAGGATTTACGATCGCTAACTCCCAAGGAGGTATATCTGTTATTGAAAATGCCATAGGAAGCAACTTTAATGACACTCTTACAGGGAATGAATACAATAATTCTCTTTCTGGACAGGGCGGGAATGATGTCATCAATGGCGGTGCTGGGAATGATACGCTCAATGGTGGTGCTGGCAATAATACGCTCAATGGCGGCACTGGCAACGATCGCTATCTAATCAATAGTGATAATTACTACACTATCACTGAAAACGCTGGTGAAGGCATAGACACAGTTGAGTCTTCCTTTAGCTTTGACTTGGGCCCAGCTTATTTAGAAAAACTTATTCTCACAGGCACATCTGCGATCAACGGCACTGGTAACAGTCTCAACAACACAATTACAGGCAACAGTGCTAACAATAAGCTCAATGGCGGTGCTGGGAATGACACGCTATATGGTGGTGCAGGCAATGATAATCTGATTGGTGATGGGGTTAAGAATCAAACTAAAACCTTTAGCAATAACTCTGCTCTTAGTATCCCTGACTTGTCCACAATTAAATCTAATCTAGCCGTCAGTGGTTTAAGTGGGTCAATTACTGATGTCAACGTCACTTTAGATATTAGCCACAATTGGGATTCTGACTTAGATGTATTCCTGATTAGCCCAACAGGCACTCGCGTTGAGTTGTTTACTGATGTTGGGAGTAGTGGAAGTAATTTTACCAACACGACATTGGATGATGAGGCAGCAACATCAATTACAGTTGGGACTGCCCCTTTTACCGGAACTTTTAAACCAGAAAGGCTGCTATCTGCTTTTGACACTCAAAACCCAAATGGGACTTGGAAACTAGAGGTCACGGATGATGAAAATATAGTTACTGGTACACTCAATAATTGGTCGCTGCAATTGACAACTCAAACAATTGACGTTGGCAACGATCTTCTTGACGGGGGGACGGGGAATGATACCCTGACTGGCGGTGCTGGCAATGACACTCTCAATGGTGGTACGGGGAATGATACCCTAACTGGCGGTGCTGGTAACGATATACTTACAGGTGGTGTGGGAAGCGATCGCTTTACTTTCAACTCTCGCAGTGAAGGAATCGACCAGATCGCTGATTTTAGCGTACTTGATGATACGATTTTTGTCTCTGCGGCTGGTTTTGGTGGAGGGCTAATTGCTGGTGCAGCGATCGCTGCCAATAGTTTTGCGATCGGCACAGCAGCCACTACAAGTAGTCAAAGATTTATTTACAGCACAGGTAATGGTTCTCTCTTCTTCGATCAAGATGGCACAGGAGCGATCGCTAAAATCCAAATTGCTACACTCAATACCGGATTGTCCCTGACTAACGCAGATATTGTCGTTGCTGGTTAGCTATTTTTCAGGGGTTTGTTGGGTTTCACAGCAATGTCTGACGACAAGCCTTACGGCTACACATTTCTGCATTCTCCAGGTATGAAAACTGCACGCAAACAAGCAGAAAAGGTGGATGTGTGACATGAATATGTCGGATATTGTGTAATATCATGTTCGGCTAATTAGTTACAGTTACCACATCTGTGCAAAAATCGGAAAACCCTCTTTTCCCCAGCAAGAACTGCGGTCTTAATGATAAGTCTTTAACCGGACACGATATAACCCCTCTTTTGTTACTTTCGGCAAAGAATAATCTGCGATCCTTGCCCAGAATTGGTTTTACCCATAGAGCTTCCTTTGGAGGTTTCGGTTTAGTTTGCGATCGCTAATATCATATCCTTACAAGTTCATGCCACATTTATTACACGTTTTAGGAGGATGTCAAAACGATGATTATCGTCATGAAATCTGGTTGTCCTCAACAAGAAATTGAATTATTATTCACAGAGCTTTGTCGTTGGAGTATTGTACCAGAAGTGTCTGTTGGTAAAGACAAAGTAGTAATTATTTTAGTTGGCGATACAACGGAAATTGACGCGCAAGAAGTCCAAAACTTAAGCCCTTTTATTGAGCAAGTGCTGCGGATAAATAAGCCATTAAAACGGGCTAGTTTAGAGTTTCGTTATGGTGAAACCAACGATTTAAAGGTGTTTACACCCTCTACACACATTACCTTTGGTCAAGTCAGTCAAGCTTTAAAACTCTAGCCACAATCTCTCACAAATAAGGATACAGTTCGATATTGAATTTTATTGCTGACTTACTTAACTGGATCTAAATTAACAGCCTAGACGTAGCCAAAGGTAGGCATCGCACTTGTAGTTACTGTCTGGATAAAAAATTATTCCTATAGATAGATGCTTTCTTACTATCTATAAATATGAATTTTATTACTAATATAGAAGTATCAAACAAAACTAAATTAATATTTTTAAAAATTAAGTAGGAAAACCGTACTTATCTGATAGGTTTTCTGTACCATATATCTAAGTTTAGCTGGATACAATCAAAATGTAGCTTAAGTAATGCTGTTTTCTAAAAAATTTACACGGCATTAGCAGGAGAGCGAAAATATGACAAATCAATTGAAAACGGCTGCTTTACTAGCTGCACTAAGTGGTCTTTTAATCGCAATTAGTTATTGGGTAATTGGCGGTTACAGTGGCTTGATGATCGGAATTGGCTTGGCAGCAGTCACAAACCTGGTTTCTTGGTATCAATCAGATAAGATTGCGCTGGCAGCATACCAGGCACAGCCTGTGAGTGAAACAGAAGCACCAGGGCTTTATCGGATGGTGCAGAGGTTGAGCGATCGCGCCAATATTCCTATGCCTAGAGTTTACGTTGTTCCAAGCCAAGGTGCTAACGCCTTCGCTACAGGGCGCGATCCAGAACACGCTGCTGTTGCTGTCACCGAAGGTATTTTGAATATATTGCCAGATGATGAACTCGAAGGCGTTATCGCCCACGAACTCACCCACATTATTAATCGTGACACCCTCACACAAGCCGTTGCTGCTACTGTTGCTGGTGCTATCTCATTCCTAGCCCAAATGGTTAGTTACAGCCTATGGTTTGGCAGTGGTTCACGAGATGACAACAGAGGTGGAAATCCTTTGGGTGTTTTGTTAACAGTCATACTTGCACCAGTAGCTGCAACAATCATTCAGCTGGCAATTTCGCGCACACGAGAATTTTCCGCTGATGCAGGTTCTGCTAGATTAACTGGTAATCCTCGTGCCTTAGCTAGGGCGCTGCAACGGTTAGAAGCCAGAGCCAGACAGATGCCTTTAAATGCCAATCCAGCCTTTGAGCCATTATTAATTATCAATTCCATCTCTGGACAGTTCCTGGGTAACTTGTTCTCCAGTCACCCTGCTACAGAAGTGAGAGTTGCAGCATTGTTGAAATTAGAGCAACAACTGCCAACAAAAGTTTATTAATTTGTCATTAGTCATGAGTCATTTGTGAAATTTACAATGGCTCATGATTGCCAGTACAGGGTGTACTTTTCATCCAAGAGTAAACTTTGCAACTAAGGATGTTTTAACTATGAATGCTAACAACATCGAATCCATTGAAACCACAATAATTGAATCGACCGAATCCATAGTAGTTGTAGAAATCAGTTCTGAAACCGACAAATTAGTAGAAACCGAAATGGCTGGTGAAACTGATGAAGTGAAGCGCGAAACTAAAGCGCTGATTGAGGCGCTAAAAAGACGTGCTCAAGCTGAGGCTGATTCGGCAGGTACTCTCACCCGTGAAACCTATTTGAAAGTTGTGCGTCAAGCACGGGAATTAATTGAAGGAAGGAAATTAATGGAACGCGATCGCTTTCGCTTAGAAAACTCTTGGGCAATAATTCAGGATGAAGCCGAGAGAAACTGGTACTTATTTATGAAAGACGTAGTAGACTTCAGTTTTCGCTTGCAAAAGGCTGCTAAAGCTGCTTGGGAAACCTTCAATCACCCTTATTCTCGTTAATAGGATGCCAAGGGTGCGATGGCACTGAGTGCTCGCTGGAAGCGATCGCAGATAAATTTAGGGGCGTACAGTTAGCTGTACGCCCCTACTATGATTGGAATTGAAAGCAAATCACCCTAAACCCAAAAAATTTGAAATCAACGGCAATAAATTGCTGCACTGTTCAACCAACTTTGTGGCACTGGGTAAACTAGAAACTGTACCTTTTAAAATCTTTATAGCCGTTTTCGCCGCCTTTTGCATCGCCCCCTCTTGAGGACTTTTGCCGGCTTCTACTAAGGCTTTGACTTGTTCTAACGCTTCAGCTTTATCTTCTTGCGCTAAGTTTGTATCAGCCTCAATTGCTGCTTGCAATTGCGTCAACAATTCCTTAATTCCAGGTTTATCAGGTTCGGGTGATCCTGGTAACTCGTTGATGGTATTTGTTACCGTACCGCTAATATCGCCTAAATTCAAAGCTTGTCCGCTAGCATTAAAATCTCTGCCAACACTGCCAATTTCAATTTTGCGGCTGGCATCATTACTGTTAGTCATATTTTTATTCTCAACTTTATTATCAACTTGAACATTAATTGGTTTATTCGCTAATAATTTTATAATCTCTGTCATCTCTCCACTTTGTTGGCGATAAACGACTATTTGCTCATCTTTAGCTTGTAATTGTGCTTTATATTTTTCTTCTACAGCTTGCAATGCTAGCTGATAATTTTGCGTAAAATCGCTATGAATCTTTTCTTTATCGGCATCAAGAGGTACACCAACCTTAACTACTACTACGCCATCACCTTTATTTTCAATACTCTGTAGGGCTAATTCTGTGTCTTCATTTTGATTTTTTACATTTTCAAAGGCATTAACAAAAGCCTTCCAATCAATACCATTATGGAAAATCAAATCAACAGTATTTAAAACCTCTTCAAACAGCTTAGTAAATTCTCCTGGCTGAAAGTCCCCACTACTAGGACGGCGTTCGCTGTCATCGGTTTCCGGCTTGGGGTGTTCTAGAAGATAAACAAAGCGACAATCAACATTATCTAACTGAGTTGAACTTTCAATATTCCATGCTTCCACACAAGCACCAGTCATTTGGGCGCTAGTGAAATTAGTACCAATTGCCTCAGCTAGAGTTAAATTTGCCCACTCTAAACAAGCTCCTTGCAAGTTTGCTTCAGTAATATTGGCATTTTTGAGATTTGCTTCTTTTAAGTCTGCACCTATGAGGTTAGCGCCTTTAAGGTTAGCACCAAGATATGATTTTTTTCTCCCATTGCAGCTTATGAGTAAATTGAGAACAGCAAGGTTAATTAGTATAGTGTTGTCTACTCTAGCAAGGTCGAGCTTTTTGACTTCATAAAAACGAGTGCGTGTGAGGTTGGCATTTCTGAAATCTGTATTTCTGAGAATTGCACCTGTAAAGTCAACATCAGTCAAATCAACCCCACGAAAGCTAGTTCCAGCTGTAGCAGCAAACCCGGTCGCGAATGAGCGAACCCAAGCTTCTTTTTCATTTCCAACCAAACTACGCCAGCCAATGTAAGCACTAAATAATGTAAAGGCAAAGGCGAAGGCGAAAGCAAAGGGTCTGGCTCCGGCTCCAGCTACGGTTCTGGCTACAAAGTTGAAGGTTACGGCTAAGGCTATGGTAAACGCTACGCCTCCACCGAAGGCTCCGGCTATGGCTCTGGCTACAGCTACGGCTACAGCTACGGCTACGGCTACGGCTAAGGCTACAGCTATGCTGTAGAGTACTTCTTCACCGTAGACTCCTGCTAAGGCTCCGGCTTTATTTGCAGTTCCACCGAAGGCTCTGGCTACGACTGCGGCTACGACTATAGCCCCAGGTACAATTACGGCTACGGTTACAGCTACGGCTCCTAAACCTGCTGTTAAACCCTTACGAATGGTAATAATACAAAAAACCAGCAGTAAGATTAAGGAGACTATCGCTATGATGAAGTTTTGAGTATTATTATAGTCCAAAATAGATACTACCAAGAAACCAAGGATGGGTGATAAAAACCCTAATAGCGCTAATAGCAGCCATGAGACTATAAGTAATCCAATTGTCCAACGTCGCTGTAATCCAGCTTTAGCACCTGTGAAGTCAGCATCTTTAAGAATCGCGTTGGTAAAGTTTGCTCCTCTAATATCCGCCTTGCTAAAGTTGGCTCCAGTCAAGTTTTGACCTTTAAAAGAACGACCTCGGAGATTTTGACCTGAGTAGTTTGGCGGCATAATTGTGTCAGCAAGAGGTTTTCACTGAGATGTGATACAACTTTGCTGTGCAATATTCCAGATTTTGGTGAAATATAAAATTTTGGATGCAATACGTGATAAAGACGCATGACTGTGCGCTCTCATCTTTGAAAATTCAAGCAAGTATTAGTACTATTAATAGTATCACCAGTACAATTAAACTGTAATTATCAAAATTACGACGTTAGTCATCAACATTACAATGTTTCTTCTTAAGATTACAATGTTGGTCATCAACATTACAATGTTTCTTCTTAAGATTACGACGTTGGTCATCAACATTACAATGTTTCTTCTTAAGATTACAACGTTGGTCATCAACATTACAACATTAGTTATCAACACTCGAGCTTTTGTAAATAATGTTGAAGTTTTTGTCACCACACTTCAAGTAAAAATACAATTTTTCAGTCAAAACAAAGTGTATGCCATCAAGGCGTAGACATCGCTTGACCGATACCTTTAAGAATTTGCAATATATCATACACCTCTCTAGCAGAGGTAAACAGAGCAAACACCCGCGACAGATCGTATTGAGGAGTAGGTGTTTGCGTCAATTTAATAAATAAAATATCGTCCCCGTTAGTCAACATCCCAAACACAGGTTTATCAGGATGAGGGTTAGCCATCAAATAAGCGAGTGCTTGCGGCAAAGCTGACCAAACCGAAAGTTTAGTTTTTTTAGACTCTAACACCATAACCCACAACTGATTTGGCAGCACCAGAACGTCAATCCGTCCACGCAGTATCTCTTCTCCATCATCCAACACCAACTCTACTGATGACTCTGCGGCAATTTTAAAAGGAGGATCGTAAAACCCTGCTAGTGCAAGTAGGGGGGACACCATCAACAACATCACTGTCCCCTCTAACAAATCACCTTCGCCACGGTGATATAGATATCTGCGCCGCAGTACATCCAAAGAGGTTTTTTCAGCTTTGGTAATTTTAGGTAATCCCTCAGACCATTCTGGGAAAAACTGCTCGTCCTCAATTCGGACTAAACCGAATCGGGTATGGGCATCGGTTAAGCTGGTAATCGCTTCTGTAATTGCTGCTGTCTGTGTCATAGTTTTTCACTTTACTGTTGCTTATCCATATCAGCCATCAAAACAGCCAAACCGACTTAATTGGCATAAATCTTTCTTTTGGCGATCGCAGCTACTCAACTACTCTAAAATTAGATTACCCCACCAAACAACAACCTCAAGATGACCAGAGAATTTAACGTCATTATAGAACGCGACTCTGAAGGTTATTTTGTTGCCTCCGTGCCTAGTCTTGCTGGATGTCACACCCAAGCCAAATCTCTAGACGAACTAATAGAGCGGATTAAAGAAGCTATTGAACTTTGTTTAGAGGTTGAACAAGAAAACGCCGAAGCATTAGAGTTTATCGGTGTGCAGAGGGTTTTTGTTTAAATATGAGCAAACTACCGAGTTTGACTGGACGGGAAGTAATTACAGCTTAAAAAAAAGCAGGTTTTGAGGTAGCAAGAATCCGAGGTAGTTACCATTTTTTGATACACAGTGACGGTCGTCGAACTGTTGTTCCAGTGCATTCTGGTGAAACAATTGGTTTCGGTTTGTTAGCACAGATACTCCGTGATTGTCAGATCAGCCGTGATGAATTCCGGGAACTATTGTAAAAATAGGTAAAACTTACCCTTATGGTGTCATGGATTCTCCTATATGTAGTGTGAGATTATTTGATTTTTTATTTCACCAGAACTACTACAATTACTATTGATGCTAGATAATGGGAAGGCTTTGACATTTTCTTGCAAATCTAGCCCAGACAAACAGAACTAACACTTATGCGAACTCACTATTGCGGCGAACTCCGAAAAGAACATATTGGAGAAACAGTTACCTTTTACGGATGGGTAGACCGTCGCCGCGATCACGGTGGTGTGATATTTTTAGATTTACGCGATCGCTCTGGAATTGTCCAAATCGTCAGCGATCCACAACGCACCCCAGATTCTTACGAACATGCGAACGCCCTGCGAAATGAATATGTTGTCAAAATCACTGGTAGGGTAACACAACGTCCCGAAGAATCGCTGAATACCCGCATCCCAACAGGCGAGGTGGAAATCTACGCCGACAAAATTGAACTCCTCAATGCTGTCCGCAAACAGTTGCCTTTCCAAGTTTCCGTAGCTGACACCGAGACAGTGCGGGAAGACTTGCGGCTGAAATATCGTTATTTGGATTTGCGACGCGAACGCATGGCGCAAAATTTGCAACTGCGTCATCAAATTGTCAAAGCCATGCGTCGTTATCTGGAAGATTTGGAAGGTTTTATCGAAGTCGAAACCCCAATACTTACCCGTTCTACCCCAGAAGGGGCGCGGGATTATGTTCTACCCAGTCGCGTCAATCCTGGTGAATGGTATGCTTTGCCGCAATCACCCCAGCTATTTAAACAATTGCTGATGGTATCCGGCTTAGATAGATATTATCAGATTGCCCGTTGCTTTCGTGACGAAGACTTACGCGCCGACAGACAACCAGAATTCACTCAGTTGGACATGGAAATGAGCTTCATGTCCCAAGAAGAAATTATCGAACTGAATGAAAGCTTAGTTTGCCATATCTTCAAAACAGTTAAAGGCATTGAGTTACAGCGCCCTTTCCCCCGTCTCACTTACGCTGAGGGGATGGAACACTACGGTAGTGATAAACCAGATACACGCTATGGTTTGAAATTAGTTGATGTCTCAGATATTGTCAAAGACTCTGGTTTTAAAGTCTTTCGGGACACTGTTACCAATGGTGGTATCGTCAAAATCCTCCCCATTCCCAACGGTAACGATGTAATTTCTAATGTCCGCATTAAACCAGGCGGTGACTTATTTAAAGAAGCCAGCGAAGCCGGTGCTAAAGGTTTAGCTTATATCCGCGTCAGAGATGATGGCGAAATTGACACCATTGGGGCGATTAAAGACAACTTGAGCGAAGAACAAAAACAAGAAATTTTGCGCCGTACAGGTGCAAAAGCTGGACATTTGCTGTTGTTTGGGGCTGGTGATGCTGCTACAGTTAATAAAACTTTAGATAGATTACGGCAAGCGATCGCTAAAGAATTTGATTTAATTGATCCAGAAAAAATCAACTTGCTGTGGATTACAGATTTCCCGATGTTTGAGTGGAATGCTGACGAAAAACGTCTAGAAGCACTGCACCACCCGTTTACAGCACCACATCCTGATGATTTGAGCGATTTAAAAACTGCACGCGCTCAAGCTTACGACTTGGTACTCAACGGCGTCGAAGTTGGCGGCGGAAGTCTGCGGATTTATCAGCGAGAAATTCAACAGCAGGTGTTTGAAGCGATTGGGTTATCTCCTGAAGAAGCACAAAGTAAATTTGGGTTTCTCTTAGAAGCATTTGAATATGGTACACCACCGCATGGTGGCATCGCCTACGGTTTAGATCGTTTGGTAATGTTGCTAGCTGGCGAAGAATCTATTCGAGATGTCATTGCTTTTCCGAAGACACAACAAGCGCGTTGTTTGTTAACAGATGCACCTTCGAGTGTAGATGCTAAACAGTTGAAAGAATTGCACGTTGCTTCAACTTATAAACCAAAGTCCTAGTGAACTAGCGAATTGTCTAAGTAGGGTGGGCAATGCCCACCAATTACTCGAATTGAGAAAGCAAATATTTTTTTGATTTCACCTCCCATTTCCCTTAAGCAAGCAGCATTGGGTGTAAACTGCATTGAAGTTATGAGGACACTCAATGGAAGTTTTCTTGGCTAATATTAATCATCTTGAAAGTGTTTCAGTACTATTTGATCGATATCGTATTTTTTACAATCAGGCATCAAACCTTGAAGCTGCCAAGGAGTTTCTTAAAGAACGTTTCAAGAATAATGACTCGGTAGTGTTTGCAGCTAATGATAATGGGGAATTAGTTGGGTTTACTCAGCTTTATCCCAGCTTTTCTTCAGTGTCGATGAAACGAGTATGGATATTGAACGATTTATATGTGGAAGAGTCGTATCGCCGGAAGGGAATTGCAAAGTTATTGATGAGTGTTGCGGAAAAATATGCAAAAGAGAGTGGAGCCGTTCGAGTAATTTTAGCTACTCAAATTTATAACATAACCGCGCAAAAACTTTATGAAGCGCGAGATTACATTAAGAATGAAGAGTTTTACCATTACGCTTTACCGTTGCAGTAGTGGCATGACATGAAATTGGGCGTCAGACAGTTGCAGAAAGAATTTTGCAGCAACTACGACGACAACAGTAGGTGTAGAAAATCTACTGCTAGGGTGAGGGAATTGCTGCTGCTGCCAAAATAGAATTAAGCCGCTATCCACAGAACTCCTTATGAGTGAATCAGCAGGGGAAGCAGGGGAAGAAAGAATTTTCAGGTTTTTGTACAGATGCGGGAATCATAACTAATCAGCCGGACATGATATAAAAACAAAAAACCCGCCGTCGCGGGTTACACAACAAAACTATGAACAATGAAAACTTGATTTAGCTGGAATACCTCATCTCAGCTTCCAGTAGACGAATCAGCTGTTCATCGCCTTTTGCTCTGGCTACTTGCAAGCGATGCTCTAGGCTTCTTTGAATATTCGCTCTGTGAGTTTCTCGTGCTTTGCTCAAACTTTGTAGTCTATTTTGACTCATAGTGATTACCTTCTTTAATTTTTCGTCTTATGTCTTGTATTCTTAACATAACACATATTTTGTAGCTGTTGCTACAGAAAAATATTTGTTTATATAATTCTAACAAAAAATGTCCAAGAAGGAGATAGGTCAACAACCACCTTTAACTTTACTGAGCGATTTTAGCGATCGCAATGTTTATGTAGGCATAATGAAGGGAGTCATAGCCCAAATCAACCCCAGATTGACGGTGGTAGACTTAACGCACCAAATTCCGCCGCAAGACATCGCCGCAGCGAGGTTTTGCCTGATGAATGCTTATCCCTATTTCCCAGTGGGGACAGTGCATCTGGCAGTAGTAGATCCGGGTGTGGGAAGCAAGCGACGAGCGATCGCAGTAGAATTTGCTCAAGGGTTTCTGGTAGGCCCAGATAATGGTATATTCAGCGGCGTACTAAGTCAAACTCCAGCGATCGCAGCTGTCGAACTCACAAATTTTAACTATTGGCGAACTCCTCAACCAAGCAAAACTTTTCACGGTAGAGATATCTTTGCACCAGTAGCAGCTAATCTTGCTAGTGGTGTCCCCCTCAAACAGCTAGGACAAGAAATTGATCCAGCAAGTTTAGTAAAACTGGATATAGGCGACTGCAAGCAGACAACCACTGGTGTAGTAGGTTGCATTCAATATATTGACCACTTTGGCAACTTAGTGAGCAACATTCCAGGGAGTTACGTCCAAGGCAAAACTTGGTGTGTGCAAGTTGCTGGGTTGAGCATACCAGGCGGTGAAACTTACAGTGATGTCAAGGTAGGAGAGATAATAGCTTTAGTTGGCAGTCACGGCTGGGTAGAAATTGCCATTAATTGCGGACATGCTCACTCACAGTTACAGATTAATTTACAAGATGCGTTACAAGTCTTGTTTTTCTAAGAAAATTAAGACCAGAAAAAATTGCTAAAGTAAGAAAGTGAAAAATCATCAGGCTCCAAAGCGTCTGTTGCTACTCAGTAGTAAAGGCAAACAAATGGGAAAATCCTAGATATAAAACTAGCTGAGAAATGGCACTTAACAAAAAGCAACTAATTCCCTCAAGCTTTTTCAGCCACAAGCCAATAACTCTCGCCGTGTCTAAAATGGCGTAGACAATATCCCCAATCTGCTAACTCAGGGGTGCTTTTGCCCAAGTCATTTCTCCGAACCCAAGTAAATTGGCATAATGAACCGTTGCACCATAAAGATAACAAAGTGCAATGATTCGGAGGTAGATTCCCACGACAGACTTGTGACAAAATTTGAGAATGCGATTAATCATATAGCCTAGAGCATACTTTTCGTGAGAGCTTGCACCATTCTCAATAACCGGAGTTTGGGTACTGCACACCACCTAAAAATAATGATTTTCGCCCACTGTAAGCAGTAACAAATTCACAAAACTTGTAATTAAACAACTGCTAGAAGATGTAAGTGTAAGAATGGTGACATTAACTTCGTTTCATTGCCCATAATAATAAAAGTAACCCTTGAGCAATTTCCTGTTGTACTCTACTAGAGAATCATCATTATATTCTTAGCTATGACTACACAAACACTCCCTGCACCAGAAGTTTATCAAGGTCAGTTTGGGGAATTTACAATTACTCAGAGCGATCGCACTGGCGTAATTGTCTACCGCGCTGGGTTAATGGTAGCAGCACTGAGCTTTGCCATAGGCAGCGCTTTGATTTTACTCAACAATAACCCGACTGTTGTAACTGCACTGACGCCTCTGTATGCTTGTTTTAGTCTCGCTCTCGGTGTAAGTTTATTTACCATTCATATCTACATGGCATCATTGCACCGAATGTTGCAAATTTTTTGGGCGATCGGTAATATCGCATCAGCGATCTTGGCACTGTCTAGTAGCGATCCTTTGGCTCTTACTGTTTACAATCAGCCGATTACCTTATTCGGAGTTGGTTTTATCTTCGTTGCTTTGACAGGTATTTATTTTAAAGAGGCTTTTTGCTTCAATCGCCTGGAAACCAAAGTATTAACTCCAATAGTACCGCTACTGTTGTTAGGACATTTGGTAGGAATTTTACCAACTCAAGGGGAAAGTATTTTATTAGGAATTTGGGCGACATTATTTTTAGTCTTTGCCCTGCGAAAGACAGTACAAGCAATTCCTGCTGATATTGGAGATAAGTCTGTATTTACCTATTTAAAAGAACAACGTTTAGCTAAGGTTTAATGCAGACAAAAAATCGTCGGCGTCAAAAATTTCCAAAAATCAAAATAATCAAACGCCAAGAAATGTGGACACTTACGGCTCAGGGGTGGGCGATTGCGATCGCTTTGATTGCTTATTTAATATTTTTCACTATTACTCATGTACACTCATTTCTCGCCGTGACTTCCCCCATCAAATCAGCAGAAGTATTAATTGTTGAAGGATGGCTACCAGATTACGCTATAGAAGAAGCTTTGACTGAATTTAAAACTGGTTCTTATCGTCAAATAATTACTACTGGAGGCACATTAGCAAGAGGAAGTTATCTTACCGGATACGAGAACTTTGCAGACGTGTCAGCCGCCACATTTATAAAACTCGGTTTAGAAGCAGAAAAAATAGTAGCTGTTCCGACACCTTTTGTAGTTAAGGATCGTAGTTATGCATCTGCTGCCGAATTTAATCGCTGGTTATCCAATTCAAATTTACAGATACAATCAATTAATCTTTTTTCTTTGGACGTTCATACCCGTAGGAGTTGGCTGATTTTCAAAAAATTACTGCATCCTGAGATTAAAGTTGGTGTGATTGCTGCCAAAACGCAAGATTACGATCCAGAAAAATGGTGGGGTTCTAGCGCAGGTGTACGGACAATTATTGATGAAGGCATCGCTTATATCTATGCACGGTTTTTGGATTGGAAAGCCTAAAAAAGAGGACAAGGGGATGGGTATACAACGTCCCTTTGTCTCCTTATCTATTTATTCAACTACTTACCCAAGATTTGTAATAATGCTTGCCGATAAATTTTGAGACCCTCTGCGTTCAGATGGTCACCATCACTGGTCAAATTTTCTTTAAGAACATTATTTTCATACAATGGTGCTAGTCCTGCTGCTGCAACTGGCACTTTTTCTGTTTCAGCAACTTGATTAATCAGAGTATTAATTTGTTCAACTCTAGAAAGTGGGGCTGCTACAGTTGGATTTGAGCTTGCTGCAACTGTTGAATAAAAAGCCGGAATGAGAAAAATCTCTTTAGTTCCCATTGTGCGGACAAGTGCGATCGCCTCTTGCAGATTTTTGCTAAACAATTCATCACTAATTCCATACCAAGCATCATTTCCACCTATGGCAATAATGGCTTTTTCACATTTCACCTTGGTAGGAATTAAACTTTTAAGTTGTTCTAGTAATGAGATTGTACTCAGTCCATCTAAGCCAAAATTAAAAGTACCATTCCCAAGGGTATTACCAAGTCCAGCCGAAATAGAATCGCCAAATAGGCAACCTGAAAACTGTTTATCTTGGGCAGCGAGTGTCTGATATTGTAGTGCAATTTTCCCTAAGGGTGAAGAAATTACATTGTCCTTTGGAGGCGCATCAGCAGAGCTAGAAGAGGAATTTGCCATGCCGACTAGCTTAGAAATTTTTGACACGTCAACAACTATTTGCTCGCTGGGATAGGCTTTTAGAAAGCTGGCTATTCCTAGACCTTCTGGTGATTTTGCTCCTAAAATAAGGGCAGATCGTAGCGCTGGTATACTTGCTTGATCGCGACGGGCGATCGCTTGGGAAGCAAAAGATAAGATTTGCTTACCCATTCCTGAGTTTAGCAGCTTATCTAGAGCCACAATATCAAGCGACATTTTTACTTGAAGAGCATCTTGAAACTTCTGTTTCTCCTTAGCGCTGAGGTAATCTAGGAAAGATTGCAAATCGCTAGAAGCCTTTTGTGTCTCGCCATAGTTGCGTATATCTGCCACAGGGATCGATTGCTCAAACAATCCGTACCTGACAGTAACTTTTTCGGCTGCCAAACTAGGCAACAAACCAAGACAACTATGCACCAGTAAAAATATTAAGCACCCAGATAGGCTTATTAAAAGACGATAGAAATATTTCATCACAGAAGATAACAAGATAGATAGTCAATAGTTAATAGTCAAGAGTCAAGGGTCAAAAGTCAATAGTAATTGGTCATTAGTCATTGGTCATTGGTCATTGGTCATTGGTCATTGGTCATTGGTCATTAATCAGGAATTATTATTCTCTCCTGCCTCCCCTGCCTCCCCTGCCCCCTGCCCCCTGCCCCTCCCATCAATAGCCAACCTCAATTTGGGAATACTCAATCGAGTAGGTGTGAGGACGGAACAGTGTTAGAAGAAGGTGCATATTGGCTAGCTTGGGCGCAAATTTCTGGAATTGGCCCAGTATTACTGCGACGGCTGCAACAGCATTTTGGTACGTTAGCAACAGCTTGGAACGCTACCAAGGTACAGTTGGGAGAGGTGGAAGGTTTTGGTTTGCAAACACTAGAAAAAGTAGTACAACAGCGATCGCGTTTGCACCCAGAACAACTATTCACTAAGCATCAACAGGAAAACTCTCATTTCTGGACACCGGCAGATGCAGATTATCCTCGCTTACTCCTAGAAACTCCAAGTCCGCCGCCGATTTTGTACTATCGCGGTGAAGTCGAACTCCAAGAAAATCTCGGACAAAAACCGCTAGTTGGAATTGTCGGAACACGCCAACCTTCAGAATATGGTATTCGTTGGACTCGCCAAATTAGTACAGCTTTGGCTAAAAATGGCTTTACGGTTGTTTCTGGGATGGCAGAGGGAATTGACACAGAAAGCCACATCGCCGCCATGAAAGCAGGCGGACGCACGATCGCAGTTTTGGGGACTGGTGTAGATGTCATCTATCCACATAAAAACCGGGATCTGTACAAGCAAATTTTGACAGCTGGGTTAGTCGTGAGTGAGTACCCCACAAAAACCCCACCCGATCGCACTCACTTTCCGCGTCGCAACCGAATTATTGCAGGCTTAAGCCGGGCCATCCTGGTAATGGAAGCGCCGTTAAAATCTGGTGCCCTAATTACGGCCACCTATGCAAATGAATTTGGTAGAGATGTTTATGCATTACCTGGGAGACTGGACGATCATCCATCCCAAGGGTGCTTAAAGTTACTAAGTCAAGGAGCTTCTTTCATTCTTAAGGAACTAGATGAACTGCTAACAATGCTAGGGGCAATACCACAACTTGATGGAGTCGAAACTTCCACAGCACCAGAACAGTTAAGCTTGCCAACTTTATCACCAGAATTGCAAACGGTAATGGATGTGTTCGCCGCAGGCGTGCCGGAGGCACTCGCAAGTGAAGCTTTACCCTTCGATTTTATTGTCCAACAAACCAGTATGCCTGCTGGCTCAGTTTCCAGTGCTTTGTTACAGCTGGAACTTATGGGCTTCGTTTCGCAACTACCAGGAATGCACTATCAGAAAAGTTAAGAGTTAAAAGACAACAACATTATTTAGCTTTGTTTTTAGTAATTTAACTATGCCTCCAGCCCTCTTCTAACCTAATACAATTTTTAATTGTATAAAAAGTAAACTTGTTAAGAAGTATGTACATAGATTAGGATTGGGGATCGCTTTTGAGGAAAACTTTGCGATTTACTGAATGTACGTCTCTAGCAACATCTTTTTTTTAGCAGAAATTTCGTTAAATTGTATAAATCATACTTGTAACCGATGGCAAACAGGACGCAAAACTGGTCAAATAAAGTTAGTGTTGCGAATCTGGAGTAATGACAGACAGCGTTTTAATTCTTGGTGGACGAGGGCGGATTGGTAGCAGTGTTGCTCAGGATCTAGCTACCCACACCCAGGCACAAATTACAATTACTGGACGTTCTGCGGAGTTCGGGAGGGCTGTCAGCTTGTCTTCGGGAGGACAAGTGGAGTTTTTGATATTGGACTTGGTAGAAGTTGACAAGCTGCGAGAAGCGATCGCAAACTCTAACTTAGTCATTCACTGTGCTGGCCCATTTCATTATCGAGATACTAATGTTCTCGAAACCTGTATTTCTCAAGGCGTTAACTACGTAGATGTCAGCGACCATCGTTCCTATACCAGCAAAGCTCTCAATTATCATGAACAAGCTGCTGCTGCTGGTGTGACGGCAATTATTAATACTGGTATTTTTCCTGGTATTTCTAACAGCATGGTACGTCAGGGTGTTGAACAATTTGATAAACCAGAAAAGATCCATTTAAGTTATTTGGTTTCGGGTTCTGGCGGTGCTGGCATTACGGTGATGCGGACAACTTTTCTTGGATTACAGTATCCTTTTGAGAGTTGGATAGATGGGAAATGGGAAGTAATCAAGCCTTATAGTGAAAGAGAAATAGTTGAGTTTCCACCTCCCTATGGACGCACTGGAGTTTACTGGTTTGATATGCCAGAAACCTTTACACTGCCCCACGCTTTCCCATCAGTAAAAACTGTAATTACTAAGTTTGGCTCTGTTCCCGATTTTTACAATCACCTAACTTGGATTGCGGCACACATTTTTCCTAAGTGGTTAATGCAGCGTCGTTACATGATTGAATTTCTGTCTCATGTCAGCCATTCGATGACAGATGTCACTAATAATTTTAGTGGAATTGGGGTAGCAGTTCGTTCAGAAGTTACAGGGCAAAAAAATGGTGAAACAGCCGTTTATTGTTCAACTGTAGTGCATGAAAATACGGCGGTGGCTTCCGGTTGTGGCACGGGTAGTATTGCCCAATTATTACTAGAAGGTAAGCTTAATAAACCAGGAGTTTTTGCAGTAGAAGAAGCACTACCAACAAATTTATTTGAACAGGTAATGCAAAGCCGAGGAATTAAAATTCATCACAGATGGTTATAAATCGGGGCGTACAGATGTACGCCCCTACATTTTGATCAAATATTTCGGGGAATGCTAGAAGTGGCTATCCGATAATAAAGTAAAAATTTCAAGCCGCTTGAGTGGACAATAGTTTTGAGCTGCTGAACTTGAGTTCTAAGCGGGATATCATTAAACATGACAGTTTGCAGCTAAAGAACTCAGGTAGTATTAATTGAACTATAGCTAAAAATTAATATATCTTGCGGTAGAAGAAAGAACTGTACCTAAACACTTAGTATGCCTGTGAGCCTGAAATATTGAATCTATTTATACAAAATAAAGGCTCATAACAAAAGATTAGGAAAGTTTTTCCATGCAAAAATTTCTATTAACTTTAAAACAAGCATTACGTTCAAGCTTTTTGGTTGTTGGCTTAATGATTTTCATCAGCTTGTCAGGTTCTTTCATTTTCGTTCAGCAAGCTAGTCATGCAACTACTCTTGAAGAATTAAAGCTAATACCTCCACAGTATAAACCAAATTCAGAAGAAAAAATTAATCGTGCTAACGAATTTGACCCAGGTGTTGGCATTCAAGAAGAAGAACGACAAGAAGCTTATGAGCAAGCAATAAAAGATTCAAAGAATCTTAATACTATAGAGAAGACTTACGAAAGGAATTTGAAGGCTGAACAAGCACAAAATCCCCCAGAAAGCTTTGGTGAAAAAGCGAAAGAAGTTATTGAAAAGGTGACAGGTAAATAGGGAATATAGACCTAAGCAGCAACCGCTTCCCTACTAGCATTGGGGAGTAAGCTTTAAAGTCTCTCTCCGGTTTTGAGTCAGGTTTATAAAATTAAATTGTAGGGTGTGTTATCGCTTTAGCGTAACGCACCATCAACAATTTAAGGTGCGTTAGTCTTTGGTATAAGACACCCTACAAACAAAAACTGCCTCTACTCAAATTCATCTATTGTGGCACGAGGAGTAGCGTTTCCCTGATTAGCAATATTTCGCTCATACCACTTCATTAATGGAGTTGCACTAATGCCATGTATAATCACAGAAGCCACAATAGTAGTGTAAGTTATCCAAGCAATTTGTTCGGCTGCTTCACCTTTTAAGCCATGACCAAACGCATAGGCAAGATAATATAAAGAGCCGACGCCGCGAATACCAAACCATCCAAACAACCACCGAGTTCCTGGATGAAAGGTTCGGCGGCGTGAGTTTAGAGGGCGTTTACCTATTGTGCTAATCCAGACTCCTAGAGGTCGGATTAGGAAGAATAATAAAATTATCACTAATAAAGATTGCATAGCATAATTGAGCATAGGCTGCAATAATAATATTGAACCCAATAGTAAAATTGTTCCAACTTCTAGCAGCTTTTCAACTTGCTCAACAAATTCCAACTGTTCTAGCGGTTTTTCAGGATTTCTGTAACTGCGTTGGACAACTAACCCAGCAACAAATACTGCCAGAAATCCATAGCCATTCACCATTTCTGTTAATGAATAAGTTAGTAGAATTGTGCTGATAGCAATAAAATCTTCCATTAACTCATCAGCACGACGGCGTTTTTGAATTCTTTTTTCAATCCAAACTATAGATTTTGCAACAACAATTCCCATAATAATGCCAGCTGCGATCGCCCAAATTAAATCAACTGCAATCCACTGTTTAAACCAGTTACCCCAGTTGTTATCTTCTAATGCATGAAGACCAAAGTAAACGAAGGGAAAAGCTAAAGCATCATTTAACCCACCTTCAGAAGTTAAACCAAATCTCAACTCATCTTGGTCGTTTATATCGGTAAGTTGTACTTCGGATGCTAATACTGGATCGGTAGGTGCAAGAATTGCTCCTAATAAAATCGCTTCTCCCCAATTCATCCCTAAAAACAATTTACCCACAGCAGCCAGAGCAAGAATTGAAATTGGCATGAGAAATACAATCAATCGCACTGTAATATCCCAAACCCCCAACCTTAGAGGACGAACAATTCTTAAGCCGCAGCTAAACACAGAAATAATTACTACAAGTTCTGTTATTCTCTCCAGCACTTCAGCATTAAAAACTTCATCTCGACGTAATTGAATCAGCCCAAAGGCATAAGGCCCTAGCAAAATACCAACTAAGAGATAGATAAGGGCAAAAGAAAGAGGTAAGCGAGCAATCCAACCCGATCCTAATGTGACCATCAGCAGAAGTAGACCAATCACAAATAGGTCAATAATATAGATATCTACCATATAGCGATTTATATAAAAATTAGGTGTTGTTTTGTAAGCTTAGTTGCAATAGCTTTTTATTAGGAATTACCTATGGGCAGATTTTCTTGAATTGAAAATTCAGACACGCCACCAAATTGGAGAAGGAAGGAATAGATAAATTTGGCGTTGGCTTTGCCCAACCGAGACATTGCGCCTTGATTATTTGCTCTGGATTAAAACACAGCCACTAAAACAATGGGATGTATGTAGCACCGGAATATGGCTAATACACACCTGTGTGCCCCTACGAATTGTCTATATTCCCTACTTTCTCACTCAGATATTGCCCATTTTAGTACAAATATACTATAATGGATATAGCGTCCACAAAGCCTAGCCAAATGCATAACGGCTGTGTGAAAACCTTCTGGAAGATGGATTCAAGGGTTAGTTCGATGATGAAGCATTACATTCTCAACCTCAATCCGACTGCCAAGCATGAATGGGATCGGTGTATTTTACGCGATCCTCTGACTGCCAAACGCCCAGACATTGCTAAACTCATTGCTGAAGCAGTTGGTGCTGATACAGGTAGTTATTTAGTGAGTGTGAATATTGAAGTTCAAGTTTTGGAGCAAGCCGCAGTACCTCAAGCCGAACAACTCTCGCTTTCGTTTCCAGAGGTGAGTGTGCCCTCACAACCACAACTGCGGGAAGTAGCTTGAGCTACAGTACAGAGTTTAACAGAGAATAATTAGCCTGTATAAGCAGCCTTATTTCGTTAGCCCCAGGCTTTAGTCTGAAGGCTAACGGAATCATGAGTCTATAGGCTGACTAATTTTATAACGCAAAATTAATCGCCCAAAGCTAATTTCAAAAACTCAAAAAGTTGTCTGATAGAGAATATATGTAAATATGAGGTTCTAATTTAAAATTTGTTGAGAGTTTATTTGAATTTCATTTTCGCTAAAATTTGGGAAACTGGCTGTAAATAACTAGTGGATAACGATCGCTATTTTTGCATCTCAGACATAGCCTTTTCTCCCCTAATTCAGTACATTTTTACTATAATAGATATATAGAGTCCACCAAGCTTAGTTAAGTGTAAGACTGCTCTGTGACCGCCTTTTGGAAAATAAATTCAAGGGTTGGTCTTATACTTAAACACTACATTTTTGACCAAAGAGGAAAATTATTAAATGATGCAACTGAGTCATTATCCAGCTGCAATCGCACAAGCTGCCCAACGGGCTAATGAAATAGACTCTCAGTTGATGGCAGTGCAGCACCAAGTTAACCGATTTGAAGGTAATGCAGATCGCGTCGCCGCCTTTGAGATGGATTTGAAAAATGATGCTCAACGCAAGGCTCGTCGCTTTGAAGTGCTGCTTGTGAATCAGGAATATCAAAAGGCAATAGACACCCAAATTCGATTAACTGTCGATAAAGCAAATGCGATCGCTCATTTGGAATATCTGCGTAACCAGTTTAGTGTAGCTAAGTTGGAAGCAAGATTAGCGATTGCCCAACAACTCTCTGATTTTGAATCTCGTGAATTAGTTGGTTTGTAATCACACCCATAAACTCCAGACTTCAAAAGAGGCAGGGAGCAGGGAGAATTGGGGAGAAGAATTTGCAGTTTTCCCCCTGCCCCCTGCCTCTTCCCTGGGGTTATCCAAACAAAATCGGTGATTGTAGATTAACCAGGTATTTATATGTGAGACAGCAGTTGGGCAATTTGCTGATTAATAATTGCAACATCAAAACGCTGACTAGCCGTAGTTCTGGCATTCTTGGCTATAGTTGCAGTTATTTCCGTCTCCTGAAGACAGGTGATAATTACTTGTGCAAGTTCCTGGGGTTCTCCTGGTGTTACTAGAAAACCATTAAGTCCATGTTCTACTAATTCCATTACACCTCCAGCTTTTGCTGCAACTACAGGTTTTCCACATAGCATTGCCTCTACAATCACTCTACCAAACGGTTCTGGGGAAGTAGAGGTATGTGCCACCAAGTCACAAGCTGCCATTAACTGGGGAATATCTGAACGAAATCCTAAAAATTTGACACGATTTTCTAATCCCAGTTCAGCAACTTGCTGGTGTAACCTTTGGACGTAATCTTGTTCGCCAAACAGTGCATCACCTACTAAAATTGCTGTCACCTCTGGCGGACATTTGGCAAGGGCATCAATTAAGATATGCTGCCCTTTCCAAGGTGCAAGACGGCTAAAGTGTCCGACTACAAATTTTCCTTCTAATCCTAACTGTTGCTGTAATTGTTTAATCTCAGACTCATCAGTTTGATAATTTTTTGGCTCAAAGCCGTTATAGACAACTTCGATGATATCTTTACGTCCTCCTGCTTGCACAAAGGCTGTTTGACTAGCTTGGGAATTAGCAATTACTAATGATGCAAAACGATTAGCTAAGTTAACAGCGATGCGAAGATTAGTTTGGCTAAAATGTTCTTTGGAAAGAATATCATGTAAATGATATACCAGAGGGCGACGACTGAAAAAACTTGCTAATGCTCCGACAACTAATGCTTTTTGAGTATTGGCATAAATTAAATCATATTCATGCGCTTTTTTTATTACCTTAGTAATCAAAGGCGCAAGTTGCCCCAGACTCTTTAATCCTTGTACCAAACTACTTTCTTTGCGAACTTGGATTGCTTGAGTTGCAAGAACTTCTACTGGGATATTATTTTGCTGCAATAAATCTTTAAATGGCCCATCTGCAAATAAACCTACCAAAGCGCGATGCCTACGGCCGGCAAAGCCAACGCCATAAGGTTTAGCAATATCTATTAAACATAATTCGGCACCGCCTGGTTTACCGCTTTGGTCTAGGAAAAAAATTTTCATTCTACCTCTATTTTATTCCACGTAGCATTTATTAGATTTACTTGTCTAAGCTAATAAAATATTTCGTACTTGTTGGGCGATTTTATTCCAGTCGTAGTGTGTGGTAGCGTACTGGCGACAAGCTTCTCGTGAAGGTATGGGGATATTTCCCAATAGTGCTTGTTCTAATTTTTCAGCAATGGCTGAGGCTTCGGTTGAAGTAGTAATTAAATTGGGTGAAAATTCTGATAGAATTTCTGGCATTCCACCAACTGGGGTACATAAAATAGGAGTACCACAGGCTAGAGACTCGACTATTACTAATCCAAATCCTTCAAAAGATTGACTAGGCATAATCGTCAACTCAGCAGCTTGGTAAGCTATAGGCAATTGCTCATCGGGTAGAAAACCTAAAAATTTAACGTTGTCATCTAGCCCTAATTCTGTAGCCTGTTGTTGTAGTGCAGCTTGGATGTGACCACGACCTGCGATCGCTAGCCAGACATCTGGTATTCTGGGCTTAATTATAGCCAATGCCTGCAATAATTTGTCAACTCCCGTTCGATGTACTAAGCGGCGTGATGTAAATAGGATACGGCGATTACTTGGCCAGCCTAGCTTTGCACAAGCCTCCTGGGGTGATAAATTTGGTTGAAACCAATTAATATCAACTCCACCAGGGATAACATTAATTTTGCTCCACGGTACTTGATATTTATCATGTAAAATTTTACCAAATGCTTTGCTCAAAACAATGAAGCGATCGCAGCGATTATAAGTATTTTGTTCTATTAGCCAGTGCTTGATTAAAAGACTGAGGTTTTTATTAACTACCTCTTGCTGACTCTCAGAAGCCCAAGGGCCATGAAAGTTAAAAGTAACTGGTACTCCTTTTGGTAAAATATCTAAAATAGGAAAGCTATATAATGCAAAGTGCAAATTAATAGCATCTAGTTTACTTGTTCTTATTTTCTTAAAATTAGTGCGAATCGACCATAATCTTTGCCAAATAGCACTATCAGGAGAAGCCAAGTTAGTCAGCTTGATTGGCGAATTTATTTCAGTCTCCGGTAGACCGACTCCACATAATTCAACCTGGTCTTGATTTGCTGCTAATTTATGAGTTAGTTCATAAATATACCTTTCTAATCCTCCGGGACTTTTGGGGAACCAGCCTAATCCCAGAGTAAGAATAGATGCAGATGATGAAGCAGGTTTATTTTCCACTGATGTGTCTCCTATAAATATATTAAAATGCTAAGGGTACACAGATGTGTGCCCCTACAGCAGTTATATCTAAACCTGAATAACTAAAATTTCTAAATACACATTAGCAATAAACTTTTTTATAGAACACCAATTTATAAACTATTTATATGTCAACGTCAACAATGAATTAAAACCTGTGTTTTTATTAACTAGCCAACACCGAGCTAGTCACATATAATACCTGCAAATTAAGGAACGTGAATCCTAGATAGTGATAAGGAAAAAGCACTCTTAATCATTAAATATCCAATTTAAATGTATTAATTTTTACCATAATTGTTTAAAAACAAGTAAATATTAATACCTTGAATAATATTTACTGTTAGCTGAGGTTTTAAAGAATAATGTGAGATTTATAAAGTTTATGTAAATAAAGTTTATAAGCTTTATATATCCATACATTACCTATATTTTAACTGCTCCAAAATAGTTATATTTTTTTGCGGATTTCTTAAACAATGATTGTATATAAATAATTAAAAGCTTAAAAAATATATGAAACATAGATTACTGACGGAGTTAGTAAAACTGCGTCAAAAGCTCAACCAGCATATAAATAAATTACCTAAAATCAGATATTTACAAAAAAGTAAAACTTTCAAATTTTTACTCAGTCTGACTGTTGGAGTAATTGTTACTACCATTGGAATTACAACAGACTGGGCAACAACTGGAACGCCCACACTCACCTACAAAACATCGTGGATAGGTAATACTTTTGGCAGTGGAAATCTGCGGGTACAAAACAATATTGAGGCAATGTATGTTGCCCCTGATGGCACAGTTTATACCAATAGCCATTGGGATGAAGCGGGAACAGAGGCAGCAATCTATAAAGATGGTAAGGTTATTGGTGCCCTTGGAGATACTCACGGCTGGAGTCGTGGTGGTGGCAAAGCTGTAACAGCAAATAGTAAATATATTTACATTGCCATGACTCAAGGTTCGAGGGGCAAAACAAATGAAGATTACCCACCAGAAGGAACAACTTGGCACTGCGTTAGACGCTATGACTTGTCGGGAAAACCTGCACCGTTTCCTAATGGGCGTGGCTGGGATAAAAGTATGTTAATTACCAGTACTAAAAGTGAAGTCACTGGATTAGCAACTGTGGGAAATGAGTTGTATGTGAGTGATTTTGCTGCTAACCGCATTCGTGTGTATGATACTGATACGATGAAGGAACTTCGCAGCTTTACCGTTGCCAATCCTGGAGCGATCGCAGTTGATCCACAAAAAAATCTGTGGATTATTCAAAGTAAAAATGGTAGTAATCCTGCGAAAATTTTACATTATTCCCAGAGTGGAAAGCAATTGCCCCAACAGATTGCAGATATCGTCGAACCAACAGCGATCGCTGTTGATCGTGAAGGTAAGCTGTTAGTGGCAGAAAATGGCCCACGTCAGCAAATGTTGATTTATGACATCAAAGATAAGCCGGTGCAGGTGGGTAGTTTCGGCTGTAAAGGCGGTATCTATGCAGGAGTTCCTGGTGAAGTTCGAGATTTAAAACTTTACGGACTTACCGGAGTTGGTACAGATGCTTCAGGCAATATCTATATAAATAGTAATGGTTTCAACAAATCAGGAACAGATTTGCGGAAATTTTCGCCATCGGGAAAACTGATGTGGCGATCGCTGGGATTGATATTCGTCGATAATGCAGATGCCGATCCTAAAACTGATGGTGTAGATTTGTTCACCAAACAAGAACACTATCAGATGAACTATAGTAAGCCTGCTGGTAAGCAATGGACTTACAAAGCCTACACTTTAAATGCTTTCAAATATCCTCAAGATCCACGTCTGCATACATCACCAGATGGAACCTTTGTTCGCCGCATCCAAGGGAAGCCGTTTTTGTTCCTCACAGATATGTATAGCAGCTTTCTGCAAATATATCGTTTTAATCCAGCCACAGATGGCAAAGTTGCCATCCCAGCCGGCATGTTTGTCGGTACTAATGGCGCAGATAAACCATTTCTCACTGGAAATTGGCCACCGCATCAACCAGAACAAGGGGAATGGATCTGGCGCGATCGCAACGGTAATGGCAAATTTGAAAAGAACGAATACGATCGCAGCAAAGATTATCCTCATCTCGGCGGCTGGTGGGTAGACAGCAAAGGAGATGTTTGGAAAGCTTTGCGAACCCAAGATGGCACAGCTATCCGACACTATCCTTTACAGGGAATAGATCCTAAAGGCAACCCCATCTACAGCTATAGTTCGATGGAAAAGCAAACTACTCCCGACATTTTTAACGACTTGCGGCGGCTCGAATATTTCCCCCAAACAGATACTATGTATTTGTCAGGCTTCACAGTAGATCATCCCGCATTCGGCGACGATACTGGAGTTGCTGGATCTGAAATTGCCCGTTTTGACAATTGGAGTAAAGGAAATCGGACTCCCAAATGGCGAATTGTGATTCCCTACGACACCACCGGCAAACGCGAAGTGTCTACAGCTGCAATCAGTGTGGCGGGAGACTATGTATTTGCGGTGACAGTCAAAACCGCAGAGGTATATGTCTACAATGCTAAGACGGGAGCGCAAGTACAACAGTTAAAACCAGGCCCAGAAGTTGGCAGCGAAAGTGGCTGGATTGATATACCCTACGGTATCCGCGCTTTTCGGCGTTCCAATGGTGAGCATTTGGTATTTGTGGAAGAGAATTGGAAAGGAAAGGTGATTATGTATCGGTTGCTGGGGTGAGTATTTACAGCAATTACAGATACAACACAGCTTTGTTACTAATTCGTAATTCGTAATTAAGAGTCGCTTGCGGGGGGGGTGGGGGCAATACGCTTGGGTTAAGAATAATTGTAGGTTGGGTTGAACGGAGTGAAACCCAACAAAAGCTTGAAAACGTTGGGTTTCGTGCCTCAACCCAACCTACATAATTTAATTTTTTGGCCTTAACCCAAGCGTATTGGAGTTGGGGGTGGGGTTCTTCTAGCTCACTTAACCGAGAACCGCTATATCGAGAAATCAAGGAATAAGGATGAGAAGCGATCGCTAATGCTATTTTTCGACAATTGATTAAGCGGTTTGGAAAACTCTCTGAGGAAATGCGCTCTTCCATTTCTGGTTGATCTTTGCCTGTACTTGCAGATTTGAGCGAAGCATTGCTTGATTTTACTAACTTGGTTGATTTGTAATCTTGGTTAAAAGGGCGAATAAATTAAACTACCTCTTGGTACTTTTGGCTTAGATACATCGCAATTCCTTTCTCGTAGTAAGCTGCTTCATTAATAAAAATAGGATAGACAGTAGACTCTCCCTC
Organism: Nostoc sp. ChiQUE02; assembly: GCF_034531305.2. Classification (NCBI taxonomy): domain Bacteria; kingdom Bacillati; phylum Cyanobacteriota; class Cyanophyceae; order Nostocales; family Nostocaceae; genus Nostoc; species Nostoc sp. ChiQUE02. The sequence continues at coordinate 58,397 of NZ_JAVRBN020000006.1, read as the reverse complement.
ATATAAAATATCTTTTCCTTCAAAAGTCATAAACATTGGATCGCCTGGATTCAGAGGTTCATAATCTCTAAACTGAAGCTGGGGGTGAATCATGGCTTGAATTTCCCCGCGTAGGTGCAGCCCGTCGTAGGCATCGCTTCTAGGATAATCGATAGTCTCAATGTATTTATAGAGTGTAAGCGGGCTGTTTGTCTGCGGAATATTACTTTGGTTGCACCCTTCAAAATAGTCTAAAATTCCATAGATAAGCTGCTCTGTTTGCTGAAATAATTCAGCGTTTAAAATATTCTGAGCCACAGCACCAACTTCTATAACAAAACCCAATTCACACAAAGAACGGAGAAAACCACCTTCTTTAGATTGTTGATTAATAAAAACCTTTACCATCGGATTAATAGAAGTTAAATAAGCACCTAACCGAAGTAATAAAGGATGCATATCACAAAAAATCAGACTTAACCCCATGTTGGCAGTTGTGCTGTGCAAATCAACAATTACATCCACAAAGGGCTGATTTTGTGGTTGTAGTATTTGTTGAATTGCTTTTGCCCGCGTATCTTCATAACTTGAGAGTTGGGGATTTTGTAAACCTTGATTAGTGAAGCAACGATTTAAATCCTTATCAATGTATCGTTTGCCCTCTTCAATAGCTTTAAGATTGCCAAGTAATGCCAGAGTTTCAAAACTTGATTTATTGATTAAATTAGGATATTGCTGAAACTTTTTGACTAAATGTACTCCTGTTAACTCATTACCGTGGTTTCCTCCAACGATCGCAACTCGTTTAATCTGACTCATAACAACCTCACTGTCTCCCCGACGGTTATTGAGAATAGTGCAAGATACAAGATAGAAGTATAACTTCTGCTGACTAAATCTTGTAAAAGACTGACGCGATGTCTACGACGGGCTACACCTACGCTCCATGTTCGAGCCAAAATGTGATAACTGTTAAGCTGTTGGTTTGAGCACAAAAGGGGAGGAATTTATGGAGCAGGACTTTCAAGCAATCGCTGAACTTTACAAAAACGCTCTCCTTAACGACGTACTCCCATTTTGGGAAAAATATTCTCTCGACTGGGAGCAAGGCGGCTATTTCACCTGCCTCGATCGCGAGGGTAAAATTTATGATAGAGACAAATTCATCTGGCTGCAAAACCGCCAGGTGTGGACTTTTTCCATGCTTTACAACCAGCTAGAAAAGCGCGAAAACTGGCTAAAAATTGCCAGCAATGGTGCTAATTTTCTCGCCCAACACGGCAGAGATAGTGATGGTAACTGGTACTTTGCTCTCACCCGTGAAGGAAAACCATTAGTTCAACCTTACAACATCTTTTCTGATTGCTTTGCAGCGATGGCATTTAGTCAATATGCACTCGCTGGCGGCGAAGAATGGGCAAAGGATGTGGCAATGCAGGCTTATAACAATGTGTTACGCCGCAAGGACAACCCAAAGGGCAAATATAATAAAACCTATCCCGATACACGCGCGATGAAATCATTGGCTGTACCGATGATTTTAGCCAACCTGACTCTAGAAATGGAATGGCTGCTACCAAAGGAAACACTAGAGAATGTCCTAGCTGAGACTGTCCGGGAAGTGATGACCGATTTTCTCGACCAAGAACGGGGGCTAATGTACGAAAATGTTGCCCCTGACGGTTCCCACATAGATTGTTTTGAGGGACGCTTAATTAATCCAGGTCACGGCATCGAAGCTATGTGGTTCATTATGGACATCGCGCGTCGCCAAAACGATACCAAAACTATTAACCAAGCCGTTGATGTGGTGCTAAATATCCTGAATTTTGCTTGGGATAGCGAGTATGGCGGATTGTATTACTTTATGGATGCAGATGGTCATCCCCCACAACAATTGGAATGGGATCAAAAGCTGTGGTGGGTTCACGTAGAGTCTTTGGTTGCATTAGCGATGGGCTATCGCCTGAGTGGGCGTGAGGTATGTTGGGAATGGTATCAAAAGATGCACGATTACGCCTGGTCACATTTTGCTGATTCAGAGTACGGTGAGTGGTTTGGCTACCTGAATCGGCGTGGAGAAGTATTGTTGAACCTTAAAGGTGGCAAATGGAAAGGATGTTTTCACGTACCGCGTGCATTGTACCTTTGTTGGCAGCAATTTGAGGCGATCGCTCTAAACACACAATGATTTAATTAAAGGTATTGCCCAAATAAAAAAATTTTAATATGAGAAAACTGTCTCTGATTCTCCCCTTAGCTATCCTAGCTTTTGGCAGTGTAGTTGTTAAGAGCCAAGAAATCTCCTCACCCAATACTTACACTCAATCTGTTACCCGTGAAGTTTTAGCGAGTGGTTATCCTACTCAAGATAAAAAACAGATTCTTGAGCTTGTACGCTATACCATCGCACCAAGAGCAAAACTCCCTACTCATACTCATCCGGGAATGCAGATTGAACGAGTAGAGGTGGGAAGTTTAACTTATACTGTTGTGCAAGGAGAAGCTAAAGTAACGAAAGCTAACGGCACAGAATTGATTCTTCAAAAAGATAAAACTATACAGCTTACAGTGGGAGATTCTTTAGTTGAATCTGCCGGAATGGTTCATTATGGAGAAAACCAAACAAACAAGCCGATTATTCTGTTGTCTGCTTCTCTATTTAATGCTAATCAACCCAAAGCTATTTTAACCAATCCTGAAAACAGATGAATTTTTCAATCTGCTTGTTCTTCTGGCTCAGTGTCTTCATTATTAATTACAAACTAAATTCTGCTGCACTATCCTCATCCACATCTGCATCTTTACCCATAGCAGTAGGTTTAAATTTAGAGCCATGAATTAATTCACTAAACACAATTCGTGGATTTTGGTGAAGAATATTCAGCACACTCATAAAATCTCGCACAATTTCCCCTGGTGTAAGTAATGCTTCTGCACCTAAGCGATTAATAATTTCTTGCACAAACTCCTTCAACTCACGATTGGTCAAAGTCTGTTCATACCCAAAATTGAGTGCATGAATCTCAGCTAAACGTTGTAGAAGCGTCAAAATTTCTGCTTCACTCAACGGATTCAGGCGAATCACTGGCCCTAAATGTTCCTGAACATTAGCTTGTGTGACAAAACGGCTTTCTTTTGTGCGTCTTTGCCAAGCTTGGTCTGCAAAAAGTCCTCGTTTGGGGTCTTCTAAAAATTTAGTTGTTCCACCAACGACAATGCCAAGATGTTCTGCTTTACACTGCATGGTGTCATTAAACATTGCGAGGAGTCGATTATAATTTTTTTCCCGCGTAACTGTGGTAGATATTTGATATAAATGTACGGCTTCATCAACTAAAATTAACAGTCCTTTATAGCCAATTTCAGCTACAAATTTCGCGAATAGTTTTATATAGTCATACCAACTATCATCATCAATAATGACACGCACTCCTAAAGCTGCTTTCGCCTCAACTTTAGTAGTAAATTCTCCCCGCAACCAGCGCATCGCCGCATTTTTTAAATTATCATCATCCAATCGATAGCCACGCCAATAAGCGATAATAACACTACCAAAATCAAAACCGTGAACTAAGTCTTCAATATACTGAACTACTTCTCTAATTTTTGATTCAACTTGGTCATCAAAACCATCGTCATTTGGACGCATTTCAGTTTCTTTAACCACTTCTTGTTGAATTTTATTAATCCATCCTTCTAAAATCGAGACTAAAGCACCACCATCAGGACGAGTTTTTGTAGCTAGGTGGCTCATTAATTCTCGATAGGTGGCTACACCTTCATTGTTGCTTCCTGCTAATCGGCGTTCCGGGGATAAATCTGCATCAGCTACTACAAAACCTTGCTCCATAGCACGGTTGCGAATTAGTTGCAGTAAAAAACTTTTCCCGGAACCGTAGTTTCCAATTATGAAACGAAACGCTGCTACACCTTCTGCAATATCATCGAGATTTTGTAATAGGCTTTTTAGTTCTTTTTCTCGACCTACTGCGATATATTCAACTCCCACTCTTGGTACTACCCCCGCACCAAGGGAATTGATTAAAGCAGTGGAGATTTTTTTCGAGATTTTGAGCTTTGCCATGTATTACACTTCACTTTATTCTAAACGCATAAGCACGCAGCAAGTAAGTAAAGTACATATTCACCTTACTACTAATCTGACGACGGCAATAATAATTTAATTTGACGAAGCATGTCTAGCCATGAGACTTTCATGCATTGCAATCATTTTTTTGACATGGGTAATATGCTCAGGGTATACTTCTAGACTTTCCAAATCTGTATTAATTATTAATTCACCAATAGTATCATTTGCCCGTTCATTTATAGAATCGATTAATAGATTCGGCATAGTGATGTTTGCTTCGGCAATTTTTTTAATAGCAGCCTGGGAGTTATCTTGTTCGACTATAGCTTTTAATACTTGTAGCTCGTATCCTGGAAGATTTTCTAAAAAATTAGTCCATTCTTCAGGTATATTCTCTAATATCTTAACTTCCGAATCGTCTGTGACTGTTGTAGTTTCCATTATTTCAGAAAAAGGAAACAATTCAGTATCATCTTCTTTGGAATTCTCAGCCAAAGGTTCTAGATTGAATGTTTCTAGTTGTTGGAGTAATTCCCATACTTGATTTTGTAATGAGTCTCGTTCTTCTTGCAATAATGAAATTTGTCCTTGCAACTGCTGTAATTCGGCTTTTTGTTCTGCAAGTTGAGTTTGTGAAGAATTCAGGATAGCTTGAATATTTTCTTTTTCGGTTTTTGTCGCTACCAACAATTGATTTTTTTGGGTTGTCTCAACTTCTAGTTCTTGAATTGCAATTCGTAATTCGTATAGTTTTTCTTCTAATTGGGGTTTGAGTCTGCCTAAAAGAGTTAAATTGCTTTCAACTTCTTGTTTTTCGTGCTGGAGTTCGGAAATTTGACTTTGCAAATGGGTGATTTCAGTACGAGATACATTACAATTCGACTCTAGACGGCGCTTCTCTGCTGTGAGGACAGAAAAAGCATTGTTTAATTCTGCTTGATTTTTCTGCAAGTTGTTAATTTCGGTTTGCAGGCTACTGATTTCGGTTTCTAACTGCTTTTTTTGCCCTGCAAATGTTCTTAATTCTCGATGTAGACTATCCCTTTGATTACGGCTTTCTGTTACTTGATTTTGCAGTTGTTGTGACTCAGCATATAGTAAATTATGATGTTCTTCGATTTGATTGATTTCTCTGACAACACGAGCCTTCAATCCCTCCATATCTTTAATTCGCTTGCGGAGAGAACCTAAAACAAACATTTCATAATTTCTGCGTCGCTTATCTACGAATAATGCTGCTGCATAGATAGTAACGGCAGTAATTATACCTGTAAGAAAGGCTTTATTAAAATCCCAGTTTGGGACAAGGCTAAGACCAAAACTTACACTAAAGGCAACTATGCCTAAGATAAATCGATTGCTGATCATTACTGATTGCATATTGCTATTTTTTAGCGTTGTTAGATTATCAGAATAAGTAGCTCTCATACATACTAATTTGTAATTCGTAATTCGTAATTTAAAAAACACATCCACAGAAAATACTTAATATAAGTGATTTCTAGTCTGTTTTTCTGTTCTGGGAAACAAGACATTTCTAGCAACTTTGGGATCATAGTCTTTCTAAAATCTCTAGTTTTTAGTTACTGGTGTATAACATTGTTCTGTAAGTAACAAAAAAGTGCAATAATCAATGAAATAATTTTAATGCTAGGTGTTGGATGTATTGTTATTTGCATGAAAAAGTGTTAAATCTGCTTTTAAAAAATCAACAAACTGCCGGGCTGTACGTCCAGAACGACCATTGTGGCGAGTTGCCCATTGTAATGCTTGAAATTCTAAGTCTTCTTGGGTAATATTAATTTCAGCTTGTGCCGCTAGATGTTGTACAATCTTCAAATAAGTTTTCTGGTTGGCTGGTTCAAAGGTCAAGGTTAAACCAAAGCGATCGCTAAACGAAAGTTTCTCTTGCATCGTATCCCAGGCATGAATTTCCTCGTTATCCTTAGGGGCAGGTCTATCCACAAAAAACTCCCGAATTAAGTGGCGACGATTGGAAGTAGCGTAAACAACTACATTTTGAGGCCGCGCGGTTAAATTACCTTCTAAAACCACCTTGAGGGCTTTGAAAGCATCATCATCTTCTTCAAAAGAAAGATCGTCGACAAAGATGATAAATTTTTGTGACAATCCCCGTAAATGTTCCACAATTTCTGGTAAGTCTTTTAAATCAGATTTTGACACTTCCAACAAGCGGAGGCTGCGATTACCATATTCATTCAACAAAGATTTCACCAAAGAAGATTTGCCAGAACCTCGACTACCGTAAAGTAATACGTGGAGTGCCATCTCTCCTGCTAATAAAAACTCTGTATTTTTCAGCAAAGCATCTCTTTGAGACTCGTAACCTACAAGCGCACTCAGCTTAACTGGGTCAGAATACCGAATACCGATAAACTGTCCAGCTTGCCAACGCAAAGCGCGATATTCTGCAAATAAACCAGAGCCATATTGCCGATAATAAGCTGCTAACTCTTTTACAGCATCACCCCAATTATCTAACTCGTGTAGATATGTAGCGAACTTTGTCTCTACTCCTACCAATTCTTGCTCTTTATACCACACTACTGGTGAAATCGGCATGTGAGCGACGCCTTGTATCCACTCACTCAAAGAAGCGCAGCTACATTCATGAAGACTTTGCAATACTTGTAAATCATGCTGGACTGCCGCTACTAAAGCCGGGGGCAAATCCTCAAATTCTCGCACTTGAGCAAGCCTTGTAAAAGGATTCTCAGAGAAGAGAAGTTGAGTAATTAAATAGTCTTCCCAGTTTTGATTTTTAGCAGCTAAAGCGTGGAAGTAACTGCCGTAAGCTTGGAGACAACTCCGTGCATCGGCGTCAGTGTAACGTATAGCTTGCAATAGTTCCAGAAATGCCATCCCCACTTCGCCTTGCAGAACAGACTGGTACAGTAAAAGTGACGCTGCTTGGCGCTGGAGATGTTGAACCTTTGTATATGAGGAAGTACTTGCCATTGGCATCGCTTGATTATCCATCAATCAATTGTGTGGTATAGCTAAATAGCTATGGTAAATTGTCTGCTGACCCTGGCAGTAAAGTCAAAATCTACAGATGTTTTAACAATGAATTTAGGTATAATTGCTGCTTTTGCCTACGGCATATTAGCGATTGTTGGTGGCATTATTGGCTACATTCAGGCTACAAGTAAGGTTTCACTCCTAAGTGGTAGCATTAGCGGTTTATTACTAATACTTGCCGCTTACTTTCAACTCCAAGGGCAAACCTGGGGTTTGATTCTAGCAGTGTTAGTTACTGCTGTTTTAGTCGTAGTTTTCGCATTTCGATTGGTAAAAACACGCAAGTTTATGCCTGCGGGATTAATGACGATTTTGGGTCTGCTAGCATTGGCGGTGATGGTGAATCAAATTGTGGCTTTAAGGTAGCATTAGTATCCAAGCAATAACCACCCTCCTGTTTTGTTGGCATGGCATGACCTCCTTGCCTTAAGTTACGTTAGTACATTTATATTACTATGACTTGTTACCCTTGCCTGATAACTTTCAGGATTCTCAGTGAGTTATGGCGATATAAATCACCGCACCACAACGGAACTGTAGATTATCTCTTAGACTTTCGAGCTTATATCCATCTAGTGAGTTCAGCCGTTATGTCTCTTCAGAAAAATTATTGGAGTTGAGTTGTAAGGTTTTCTGTGGAGCGATCGCATTTACATTGGTAATTATGTACTTGACAAAAGTGCAGTTCCATAAGATGCACTCATGTAGCCTTTGTTTGCGATCGCCTATAGTCATCTACAATTTATAGGTGACCAAATGACGTAATAACAAGGCTTCAAGGCATTAATTATCAAAATTCCAGAAAAATATAATGACTAACCGCCGAAAAAGTCCGGTTTTTTTGGCTTTGTGATGATAAATAAAAGTAATAGCGTTGAATGTCATGCTTCGTACAGCGAAGGATTACTGAAATTCTTCACTGCTTTCAGGATGACTACTGAACATCTAACAATATCTGCCGCCAATCAGTTTTTTGCTGGGGATGCTTCTTTGCTACAAAAAAGGAGATGGAGCTATATCAAAAGGCTCTACCACAACACTTACTTTAGATGTATCTAAGTAACTATGCTGATAAAGTGTAAAGATGTCACGGTATCTTGGAGCAAATTTTAAAAGAATTGTAAAGGACTTGGTGCCATTTTGGCAGGTTTTTACCCCCGAAATGAGATATTAGTAGATTGTACAAATCTTTATTGTTATTCACAACATTAGTGCAAGTGGCGGAAATAACTATCCAGTTGAAAAAGGCTAAAAAATCGGCGAAACAAGCAGTATTCCTTCAGCCTTCTTGCACTAGTTACTATCTACTGAAAGCTGTTAAGACCAAGCAAATTTGACACAGATAAGTTTAAGTAATTTAATGAAGTAGGAAATAATACATGGTATTATCACTGTCTTCTCATAACGTTATCCAGTATCTGCAAGACGCGGGTCTGTGTAGCTCAGAAGATGGCGCATCAGACATATCTGAGTTGCCAGGAAGTAGTAAGAACAATGTCAATTTACTAGTGACTTTAGCAGATAATCGCAAACTGCTCCTGAAACAAGAACGTAACGTTAACAACAATGACGCCGCGCCTCATGAATTGTTTCAGGAGTGGCTATTTCACCAGTTGCTCCAGCAGTTTCCAGTTCTAGGCAATATTTCAGCGATGCCTACGGCGGTAAACCACGCACCATTGGTGGTGCATTTTGACGAAGAAAATTCTATTCTCGTCTGTAACTACCTGAGTGAGTATTTAGAGCTTGCGACATTCTACCACAACAATGAGATTTTTCCACAAGAAATTGCTTCTGCGATCGGTACTACTTTAGCGGGACTACATCGAGCAACCTTCAACCGCCGAGAATATCGGGACTTTATGGCAACTGCTCCTCAAGGAGAGTTTCGTTATGGCTTTTACAATCCGGCGCAAGGGGTAGGGTCAATTGGGCCAGAGATTTTTGGAACGGTTCCGACAGATGCGCTGAAATTCTATCTACTCTACCAGCAATCAGAGAGTTTGGAGTCAGCGATCGCTGATTTGGCATACAACTGGAATCCTTGCTGCTTGACTCACAACGACCTGAAATTGAACAACATTTTGGTTCATTCCAGGTGGGAGCAACTAGACAATTGCCTAGTACGACTAATTGACTGGGAAGCTTGTTCTTGGGGAGACCCAGCCTTTGATTTAGGAACTTTACTGGCAAGCTACTTAGGAATTTGGCTCAAGAGCCTCGTAGTAGACCCCACCATTGAGTTAGAAGAATCTCTAAATTTGGCGTTGATACCGTTAGAAATTTTACAACCTTCAATTATTGCCCTAATTAGAGCTTATGTGGATGCTTTTCCTATGATTTTGGAATATCGCAGTGACTTTATTTTGCGCGTTATCCAGTTTGCGGGGCTGGCACTGATTCATCAAATTCAGGATATGATTACGTGCCGAAAATACTTTAATAATGCTGATATTTCTATGCTCCAAGTAGCTAAAAGTTTACTTACTATGCCGCAGCAAGCTGTACTGACCATTTTCGGGATATCAGAGTCAGAAATCCTGAATCCTGTGGCAAAAATCCATAAATTTCCTCAGCCTGTAAAGGAGCAGCAGTTACTTCGTATTTATTACGAAAAAACTCGGCTTCGTGGTTGTTAGTAATAGGGAGTAGAACAATTTGAAGAAGAACACACAATTCTGAATTCTGTATTCTGACTCCTGAATTCTATTTTATTAAAGTTTGAATTCTGAATGGATTAATGCTAAATTACTCTATCAATCAACCGCTAACTTCTCTATTTGACATTGCTAAGAATATCCAGATTGAGTCAAATTTTTGTATTTACCATCCCAATTATCAACCCTTTGCTCTGCCGACTAAAATAGCCGACAGATTTCAGCAAAACTCGGCTGATTTGCAACAGAAGTATCTCACTCTACTGCTGCGAAATTTTCTCTATGGGATCTATTACAATGGCTCTCTGCAAACTACTTTAGCAGTAAATAATGATAGTACTAATCGTTCGCCAAAGCATAATTTAGCAGATAATTCCATTTTGGAGATTGATTGGGACTTTTACGAGCAACTGCACGCGAGTAATCACGGCATAGGTTACTTTGACCCTCGATGGCAGGTGTTGCGGAAAGAACCTGATGGAACCATGGCGGTGACTAAAGGCGGTTTAACACTTTATGTTGAGCCAGACTGCCATCTAGAATCCAGTAAAAAATCTACCAAAGTGGGTGACATGGTAGCAATCTGGATGCCTAAAAATCGACTGCAAAACGGCTGTTACTTAGCAGTTAGCAATGTCGGACAGGAACGCCAGAGCAACCCCGATGCTGATTTAGGAGCAGGGCGAATTTACTTTAACTTTACGCCATCTGGTGCAATCGCTCTCATGGAAAGCTTGACACTGCAATTGAACGCAGCTTCAATTCCCTTTAGCTTTCAGGTTCTCCACAATCCCTGTGCATACGGACGTTATGATTCAGGGCTACTTTACTTTGAACTCCCCGACTATCCAGCAATCCGCACAATCCTTCAGGCTATTTATCCAGAGAATCAATTTCATTTCCAGCCCGAAATTCCCTTGTTTACCAAATTTTTAGCACCAGGGTTAGGTTTAGCTGAGGAACCAACCCAAAAATTTGCGGCACAAGAAAGTTTTGGGATGAACCGTTGCCAAATCGTCGCTAATGCTTTGTTAGAAGCTTGGCAAAAAGGTAAGAATGCGATGGAGGAACGGATGAGAACCATTGACCAACACTTTGCACGGCACCTAATAGATTTGCAGCGTCCTTATCTCAATCCCAGTTCTGAGGATATATACAAGCCTTTAAATTGATGGAGAGTGGGAAAAGAGGCAGGGGAGCAGGGAGCAGGGAGCAGAGGAGAAGAATTTACCCTTTTGCACCCCGTCCCTCTGACTCTTTTCAATGCCCAATTCCCAATTTAAAATTCCACAATTACCGGTGTATGGTCGCTGGGTTGGGTTAATTTTCTGGGTGCGACATCGATGATGCAACTTTTAGCACGCTCATACAAGATAGGTGTGAGATAGTGATGGTCAATCCGCCAACCTAAGTTGCGACGGAAGGCCGCGGCGCGATAATCCCACCAGCTATAGTTTCCGCCTTCTGTATTGAATTTGCGAAAAGCATCGGCAAATCCCAGCTTGAGAATATCCCGTAAGGCTTGGCGCTCTGCTTCTGTTGCCATAATGTGATTTTCTGTACTCACTTGCTCGTGAATATCCTTATCTTCCAGGGCGATATTGAAGTCTCCGCACACACAAATTGCGGGTTGTGATAGCACGAGCAATCGCAAATACTCGTGTAGCGCTGTCAACCAGCGCATTTTATATTCGTATTTCTCAGTTCCTACTGCTGCGCCATTGGGAACATATAAGTTCACAATCCGAACACCATCAATTACACCTGTAATTACTCGCTTTTGCTCATCCCATTCGTGGTGTAAATCTGGCAAAATCGCCCTAAACCCGCTACTTACATCTAAAAGTGGTTGGCGGCTAATCAGGGCTACGCCGTTATAGGATTTTTGCCCCGACATATAAAGGTTATAGCCTAATTGCTCAAAAGGCGATCGCGGAAATTCAGCATCCACAACTTTGGTTTCTTGCAAGCAGAGAACATCAACGGGATTCAGGGTTAACCAATCGATAACCTGTTCAAGGCGAGTGCGAATTGAGTTGACGTTCCAAGTAGCGATTTTCATTAGTTATCAGAATTTTTTGAAAATTAATAATTACAAATTATGTAATTATTGTACAATTACTTAATATTTATAATTTCTGTTTTATTTCCCAATTGCGTTTAAACGAAGCTTCAATGACTTGATCCCATTCAATATTTTAGTATTTTCAGCTACAAAATATTCAATTTTGTAAGTTCTGCTACAAAATATTCTACTTCATTATGATCCTCAAGACAGATGTAACAAGTAATTGATTTGCTATAGGTTAGAGATATAGCTCAGGGTTGACTTTTACCGATAGTCAGTTCGATTTGTCGGTAAAAGATTTGCGGTACGGTTAACCGTTATTGCGCTTTTGGTAGGCTGTTAAGTTAATTTAAATGTCAAAAGAGTAAGTAAAAATGCTCTTTACTCATAGAATAATGATGCAACTCATTATATTGAGGACAATTTCATAGACTGAACCAAAAAAACTTATGAAAATCGCTCAAGTTGCCCCCTTATGGGAAAGAGTTCCACCTCCTAATTACGGAGGAATAGAACTGGTAGTGAGTCGCTTGACTGATGAACTTGTTCGTCGTGGTCATGAGGTAACTTTATTTGCCTCTGGTGATTCTCAAACTTTGGCTCATTTAGAAGCAGTTTATCCGCGTGCATTGCGCTTAGACCCAAATGTTAAAGAGTATGCAGTGTACGAAATGCTAGAACTGAGCCAAGTTTACCAAGATGCTGCCAAATTCGATATTATCCATTCTCATGTAGGGATTTCGGCACTAGCTTTAGCGAGTTTGATAACAGCAACTTCTACAGTGCACACCCTGCACAGTAATTTTACAACGGACAACCGTCACGCATTTAGCTACCACCAAAAGCAACCTTATGTCAGCATTAGTAACTCGCAGCGTCAAATCGATCTCAATTATATTGGCACGGTTTATAACGGAATTGAGCTAGCAGATTACCCATTTGTTGCCCAACCGTCAGAACCTCCATATTTGGTATTTTTAGGTCGTTTTTCGCCAGAGAAAGGGCCGCAACATGCGATCGCTATTGCTAAACAGACTGGTTGGCGCTTGAAGATGGCAGGAAAGGTTGATTTAGCAGACTCTAAGTTTTTTGAACAAGAGATTGCCCCCCTCATAGATGGTCAGCAAATAGAATATCTCGGCGAAATTAACCACGTCGAAAAGACTGAACTTTTGGGCAATGCTGCTATAACTCTTTTCCCGATTAACTGGCAAGAACCTTTTGGCTTAGTAATGATTGAATCAATGGCAACTGGTACTCCAGTGATTGCCATGAATTTAGGCTCCGTACCTGAAGTGATTGCTCATGGTAAAACAGGTTTTATCTGCAATAGTTATGCAGAAATGGCGGCAATGATTCCACCAGCTTTGGAACTCAATCGTCAAACCTGTCGAAAATATGTAGAAAACAAGTTTAGTGTTAGCCAAATGGTTAACGGATATGAAGCTGTTTACAGACAAATTATTAAAGACCGCATAGAATCGAATGGCCGCATTCATGCAGCTAACATTCAGTTTTAATCAACTGCTTTTTTTACTTAGCTTAAAACAACAATTTTTTTAAGGAGGACATTGGTATGAGTACGAGAGCCAACACCTGCCCATGCTGCGGTGGTTCCCTCCTGCGTCATGCTCGTCATGGTGAACTATATTGGTTTTGCCTGTCGTGCCGACAAGAAGTACCGCTGTTAACTGTTACTCGTTTGCCTAATGTGGAAACCCGGAACACCGGAGTGGTTCCGCAGCCAGCAGTTAATACCTAGTTTTCGCCATTTTAAATTAATAAAAGCTGACTAGAAATCAAGACTGATTTGTTTAAACCTATCAACTAGCTTCAACTGGTAAAATCGGATGGAGCTAATTGATAGGTTTAAAGTTTTGTTAGCAGCGTTACTTCATGGGCAAGAAGATTTACGCCTAGAGCAAGTTCCTGACCCCACTCCGAGGGCTGGCGAAGTTGTGATCCAAGTGGGGGCAGCAACAACTTGTGGTACAGATTTGAAAGTCTGGCGGCGTGGTGGTCATGCCAAAATGCTGATACCACCGACGCTGTTTGGTCATGAAGGTGCTGGGCGAATTGTTGCCTTGGGTGCAGGGGTTACAAATTGGCAAGTGGGCGATCGCGTCGTCGCTAATAATTCCGCTCCATGCATGAAGTGCTTTTTTTGTCAACGTCAAGAGTATTCGTTATGCCCAAATTTGACATGGAATAATGGTACCTTTGCCCAATACCTGAAAATTCCCGCACCGATAGTAGAGCATAATTTATTGCAGATTCCCGATGAGTTGTCGTGGGAATTGGCAGCCATGACGGAACCTTTAGCTTGTGTGTTGCATGGTATAGCCCGTTCTAATATTAAACCCAAAGATAAAGTAGTCGTCTTAGGAGATGGGGCGATCGGGCTGATGTTTGTGGCGGCGTTGAGTGAGAAAGCTGAAGTTTTGCTGTGGGGAGGTAATAACCACAGGCTAGAAATTGGTGAGAAATTGGGTGCAGCCCAAACCTTTAATTATCATCAAATCCCGGATATTCCCAGTATGGTGAAAGAACTTACCCAAGGATGGGGCGCAGATGTAGTAATTGAAGCAACTGGTGTACCAAGTGTTTGGGAAACTGCGATCGCCTGCGCCCGTCCTGGTGCAACAGTCAACTTATTTGGTGGATGTCCACGGGATACCAGCATTACCGTCAACACAGAACAGCTACACTATAGCGAACTTACCCTGAAAGGCGTGTTTCACAATACACCAGAGTATGTGCGATCGGCTTTATCATTGATAGCGAGTCGCAAAATTCCCTTTGAGTTACTTATTAGTGAACAGCGACCATTAAAAGATTTAGAACAGGTGTTTTCTGAAATGAAGGCACGTAAAGTAATTAAGGTGGCGATGATTCCTTAGTATTTTGGCAGCCAATTCACAGGGCACACTACAATGACTAGATATAGCACCACAGACTTAGGCTCAAGTACTATGACTCCTCAAGTCATTACCCCAGTATTGATGATTGAACCCTCGTCATGGCTCCGCTCTGGCATCACTATCGAGAAAGTTGATAATGTTAACCTTGCTAAGTTCACAGATGAGTTACATACTCGTCTAGAAGAATTGCTTGAGAAACGAAAAGCTGGATTGCTGACTCCTGAAGAAGAAGCCGAATATGCTGGAATTGCTGAACTGGAGCGCATTCTAACTTTTGTTAACGCTAAACTGATTGCCAGTCGTGGGTGTTAAAGATGGCACTCGGCAATTTGTGCGCGAAAGAGCTAAATATCTGTGTGAATATTGCCACTCTCCAGAACGCTCCAGTTCAGATCGCTTCACAATCGATCATCTTGTTCCACAATCATTAGGTGGCTCAGATGAAGCTGACAATTTAGCTCTAGCTTGTCGTCGCTGTAATGAGCGTCGTTACAACTTCACAACTGGCGTTGAGCCTCAAACTCAGCAAGAAGTCGCCTTATTCAATCCTCGTCAGCAACGGTGGGTAGATCACTTCATCTGGACAGGCGATGGACTAAAGATCATTGGCAAAAGTGCTACAGGTCGAGCAACTTGTCATCGACTAGATATCAATGATGAATTTCACAACCAAGGATTTATCCAAGAATCTAGGCAGTTATGGATACAAGGAGGGTGGCACCCACCTGTAGACGATCCTCGTCTTTGATGCCTGAACTAGCGATGTCTATAGCTGCCAACATCGTGCAACAAGAATAAGACAACGATCTCCTATAAAAAGGTATGGCGCAAAACCACAATTCGAGTCATTATCATCTTCCATCTTGTAAAAGATAATCTCGTCTCCTAAGCAAGGTTGCACAGACTTGAGCCATATATTAAGTGCTTCCTCTTCTGACTCATCTGGACGGAATGTATCTTGCATCCAAATTGCAAAATCAAGCGCCTCAAGCACCTCAGCGGCATCTTGCATATCTTCCTCAGTCCACCATTCAGGTAATTGGGAATAATCATAGTCATTTGGATAAAAATTTCGGCAAAGTGTCAATAAATCAATAATTTCAATTTCTGTAGTCTCTTCGTCACAATCAAACAGGGTAAAGTCTTCAGGTTTTGTAAAAACTCGAATATCAACCACTCCGTGGTTCCAGGTTTTTCTGCCACCTAGCATTAAATCTAGAGAATTTTGCATTGCTGCATCAAAACCAAAGTTTGGAATTATGTATGTATTGCCAATTTCGATAGCCTCATTCGCGTAGGATTTAGTAGCTTCACCATGCTGTTGAATTAGTTTTTCCAATTCTTCAGGACACATATCTACAACTTACATAAATGCGGAACTCTGACAGACCTAAGACTCTTTTGCTTGCTTCAACTGTGTTAAAAGCTGATTCACAAAAGTTTCACTATCAATTCCTTCTCCCCTTTCAAGTGATGCTATCCCTTCATCAATTTTGGTGCGAGTTTCTTCGAGCCATGCTTCGTGAGAAAGAGTCTCTTTTGCTAAAAGGCGTAATGCAATTTGAATTACTTCATCAACACTGTTAAATTTACCTGTTGCTAGCAAAACTTGAATTATTTGTTCTTGCTCTGGGCTGAACGTAATACTCATAATGATTCCATTGTTGGCTTTTTCTATGATAAAGCGTTGATAAGTAAGATCCCTGATGCCTTAAGTTGGGTTGACGCTTGAAATAATCTTGCTAAAAAACGGGAAGACTATGATTACTCCCTAATGGGGAAATTTCTATGAAAATCCTGAACAGCAAAATGCTCAAAAAATCTCTACTTAACCTTTTAATTTTGCCTTTTTCTCTAGTACCCTGGCTTGGCGTAGGAACGCTTTTTGATTCCCAAGCTAATGCTTTACCAGGGCAAAGTACAGAGGAAGTAGGCACCTGGATTAAAGCACATCCCACACTCCGCCCCAGGAGTGGGGAAAAATTATTTGTGCAAAAGACTGATACTGCTGCCCAACGATTCACTTTTCAAGCATCGGTATTGCCTCCGGGTAGGGTGGAGTTTTCTAAAGACCGAGGCACAATTCGGACTGAGCGCATTGCTATGTATGATGCTATTAACGGCATGACATTTGCGCGTCTTCAAGAATCCTTGCGGGTGATTTATGGCTTGGAGATTTATCAAGACTACGATCGCGCCGAAGTCGTGTATCAATATCCCAACCAAAAGATGGTTAATTCAGCACGTCTAGCCAAAACTCCGATTCGGGAAGCCTTGAAGGGAGAATTACGAGTAGGCGATCGCTATGTATATTGGGTGGAAATTGCCCAACCCAAGACTGGAAAAGCTTTTACTGGTCAAATGACGATTTTGCTCAAAACTGACCTAGACAAGTTAGAAAGTGAACTGCAAATTCGTTAATGGGTATTGGTTATTGCCCTTGTTTCCCTCATACCATCATCACTTCTCATTGAAAGATTACTAAATCGGTATTCTACAACTTCCCCAACTCCATAGGAGCTAGGGTTTGCCATGTACCCGAAAAGATACTTTCAGATGCTAAGGAAATTCTTAGTAAATCTTCTTTCAGTAGTGGCGGCCAATCAACCCCGGCTTTACGCCCTGCGCCAAATAGCTGTTGCGCCTTAATGCTTAACTGATAAAGGGCCAAAGCCAGTTCTCGGTCTAGGCTCTTTGCATCTTTGAGGGCTTCAAACACCACTTTCAATGCCAACAAAATCGAAGTGATCTGACCGGGTACCGGTGGTTTACCCTGTTTCATACGCGTTAACAGCGCATCTGGGTTTTCCTCGGTTGTGATTGTCTGATCTATGAGGAGTTTCCGAGCTGTTTCGTAATTCATGTAGCCAGTTTAGCGTACATTCTGCTTCAGCAGTAATACTTAATTAAAAAGTCATAAAACTAGCTTCTAGTTATTTATCGCAATCTCATTTGATTTGTGAAAAGATAGGCTTGGGGAAAATGATGGGGAATTTGCGATGCTCTAGGTTAACCAGATAGACTGAAATATAATATCTTTGAAAAATACACCTTCCTAGGAATCATAAGCAAAATGATATCACCGAATTTACTAGAAATTGAGCGCTCCGTCCGTGCCTTGTCCGTAGAAGAACAACTTTGGCTGTTAGAAAGTATTGCTAGACAAATCCGAGAAAGTGAGTATCTAAAAAATAAATTGGCTGATGCCAACAATCCGGAAAAACAAGCAGAAGTGATGGATTTTGAGCCAAAAATTCAAACAGAAATTGCTGATATAAACGATGAGTTTGCCATTTCTGAAATCCTCTGATATGTAAAAGTAAAAATTATGAGAACGCCAAACTTAAAAACTAAAATATACAAGTTAGCGGTGAGCGATCGCTTAAAATTACTGACTGCGATCGCCTAACTCATATCTGCGAATCATCGCGCTAAAAATAGCTGCGATCGCAGTCTCTAAATTGCTCGTTTACGTAGTAAAAGCAGGGTTAATCAGTAGTAGAGACAACTTTCTATGTCACCTAGATAGCCGAAGTTCTTCTGTTTCCACGGGGAAGTTGCGATCGCAAAATTAGATTATTAGACATCTTCAGAAATTAATTATGCCTTGCCCTAAATCCTTCGTATACACAATTCATGAATTGTGCTTACCCACGTTATTTTCACTCCTATATCTATATACCCATAAAATTAATTTGGCATTTTTGATTAACAGTTAACATTTCGTTATAAATTAGCTCTATTTGACGGTAGATAGTTGCCAACCTATAAATACCATAGATAACTTCCCCATTTACATCTAGTCTTGTAGATTGACTTTTGTTTCATTTATCTTTACGATTTCACCCTGTTATGGTATACCACTGGGGTAAATACGCTCATATGATGTTGCTATTAATAGGTCAATAGGGACAATCTCGCAAAAACAAATATCAAGGGTGCTTATTACATTGTTTGAAGTTATGTAGCCTTTTGATTACGGCCTATCAAGCACTGCGGTAGACTATGCGTTGATTATGATTCTTTCGCAGAGAAGAACACTCGAAAGGAGCCGTTTTTTCAATGTCTCATACCGTAAAAATCTACGATACCTGCATTGGCTGCACCCAATGCGTCCGCGCTTGCCCGACTGATGTACTGGAGATGGTTCCTTGGGATGGCTGTAAAGCTGCTCAAATTGCCTCCTCACCCCGTACAGAAGACTGCGTGGGCTGTAAGCGTTGCGAAACCGCCTGTCCTACCGACTTTTTGAGCATCCGGGTTTACCTGGGCGCTGAAACAACTCGCAGTATGGGTCTAGCCTACTAAAAAGCTCGTGCCGAGTGCTGAGTGCTGAGACAGAAAAAAGTAAATCAAAAAAACAATTTCTTGATTCTTCACTCAGAACTCGGAACTCGGAACTCAAGACTTTTAAGTGTCTCAATAGCAAGCACCTTTAGCATCGTAGAGTGGACACTGCCCGCCTTACGAAATCTTAATTTTAGATTGGGGATACAATCTCTGGGTATCTAAATCCTAGAACCGTATTTGTACTGTCAGATTAAAAGCTGACAGGGAATCGGCTATCAAAGCCCAAAATCCATAACAATACCTAGTGGTAGAGGGAGTAAATTACTCCCTTTTTTTCTTTGCAAAACGTCGAGTTTGTGGTAAACACTATACTGGATTTAATCATCCTGAAAAAAAGTGGTGTGAGCAATGTGCGGAATTGTTGGATATATAGGCACTCAAGCGGCGACAGACATTTTACTGGCTGGGCTGGAAAAACTAGAGTACAGGGGCTACGATTCTGCTGGAATCGCCACAATTTGGGAAGGTGAGGTAAATTGTGTGCGGGCGAAGGGCAAACTCCATAACCTGCGTTCTAAACTGGAACAAATAGAAACCCCTGCCCAAATTGGTATTGGGCATACACGCTGGGCAACTCATGGTAAACCAGAAGAGTATAACGCCCATCCCCATCTGGATACGGCAAAGCGAGTGGCAGTAGTGCAAAATGGCATTATCGAAAACTACCGCGAGTTACGTGAGGAACTCAAAGCAAAAGGACACGAATTTCGCTCTGAAACCGATACCGAAGTCATTCCCCATCTCATCGCCGAATTTTCAAAGAATCTTCCCCCCTCATCTTCCTCATCTCCCTTCCTAGAGGCAATTCGTCAAGCTGTTAATCACTTGCGCGGGGCGTTTGCACTTGCAGTTATTTCTGCTGACTACCCCGATGAATTGATTGTTGTCCGCCAACAAGCACCTTTGGTAATTGGTTTTGGACAAGGGGAGTTCTTTTGTGCATCTGATACGCCTGCGATCGTTGCCTACACCCGTGCGGTGCTACCTCTGGAAAATGGCGAAATTGCCCGTCTCACACCTTTGGGCGTTGAGATTTACAATTTTGCTGGCGACAGGTTGAAAAAACAACCCCGGTTGCTCAACTTCAATCCTGCAATGGTAGAAAAGCAGGGATTCAAACACTTCATGCTCAAAGAAATCCATGAGCAACCAGGGGTAGTAAGAGCTAGTTTAGACGCTTACTTTAATCCAGATAAATCCACCGAATCGCCAATCAATCTTGGTTTACCTGCGGATTTATACAACGATTTAGAACAAATTCAGATCCTCGCCTGTGGTACTAGTTGGCACGCAGCATTAATCGGAAAATATTTACTCGAACAACTAGCAGGAATTTCAACTCAGGTGCATTACGCTTCTGAGTATCGTTATGCACCATCACCCGTAACGGCTAACACCTTGATCATTGGCGTTACCCAATCAGGTGAAACCGCCGATACCTTAGCAGCTTTAGCTATGGAGAAAGAACGTCGCCAGGGGAAAGAACCCAAATATCAAGCGCGACTATTAGGCATTACGAATCGCCCCGAAAGTAGCCTTGGTCATCTCGTACCGCATGTTATCAGTACCCTAGCGGGAATTGAAATTGGAGTAGCAGCGACAAAAACTTTTACTGCCCAACTGATGGCGTTTTATGCATTGGCATTGGATTTAGCAGCTCGTCGTCAGACAGTTTCAAAAGATACTTTAGATAAAATTATTAACGGGTTGCGACAGATTCCCAAAGAAATTGAGGCAACTTTGGAAAGTCAGGAACGTTTAACTGAACAGCTAGCCCATGAATTCGCCGAAACCCAAGATTTCATTTTTATAGGAAGAGGAATCAACTTCCCCATTGCTTTGGAAGGGGCGTTGAAATTAAAAGAAATTAGCTACATTCACGCTGAAGGGTATCCGGCTGGAGAGATGAAACATGGCCCGATCGCACTTTTAGATGCGAAAGTACCAGTAGTTGCGATCGCAATACCTGGTAGTGTTTACGAAAAAGTTATTTCTAATGCCCAAGAAGCCAAAGCCAGAGATTCTCGGTTAATTGGCGTGACTCCCGTCAAGGATGGCGAAGCTGCGGAAATCTTTAACGATCTTCTTCCCGTCTCTCATGTAGAAGAATTACTTTCTCCGATTCTGACAGTAGTTCCTTTGCAATTATTGGCTTATCATATTGCCGCCCGTCGCGGTTTGGATGTCGATCAGCCTCGTAACCTTGCTAAAAGTGTTACCGTAGAATAGTATAATTCTATACTTCAAAATTGAGTTAAAATGGTTTCTGAAGAGCTTATATGGCTTACAGAAGCCATTTTTATGGCAATGATTATAAGTATAATATATTTATTAATACTTAAGTAAGTATTCGCTGGATTTGCAGTAAAGGGTAAAGTTATCCAAATGCGATCGCAGAAACTCTAATGTATTAATGTATATTTATACTACATACAAGCTTGTAAGAATTTGATCCATAACATCAAAGTTAATTAAATCTATCAATATTATGAGTGAAATCCATCTACGTCAAATTAAGGCTTACCTTCAAAAAACATTTAATGGTTTGATTGACGTGTCAGATTATCAAAACAAATCTGAAACAGACAGAGAGTTGATTTTCTTAACAAGAAGTTTAGCCGCATTTACATTGATGGTTTTAGCCGATATTTCTCCTCAAGAAGCATCAAAATCAATAAAGGGCAAAATTTTTTATACAACATTTATCCAATATTTACTCCAGTGACGTTGCTACGGAATCGCACCATTTCCTCACTTGCATTAAAATGCACTGTTATTTCCGTCTGTGTCATTTGGCGTTGAACCGCCCAGAGTAGACCCCGCCGAGGAATCTGAAGGCATCCACCCAAATAAGTCGCCTCATCTTCATCGCTCTGTCGGCGCAGAGGAAGCCCAGTATTTGGATCAAAGTGGACAATTTTATGTCTTAATAGCAGGTGTCCAAACTCGTGCATCAGGTTTGACTCACGTCGCGCGGGGCTATGGCGTGGATTGTTGACAATCCAGAGTGGGTTTTGATGAATAATTCCTGCTGACCATTGGTCGCTATTGAGCAATACCGCTACTACACAAGGGTCTAAGCTGGGAATCTGTTCAGGCGTCAAAATTTTTGCATTCAGTTGAGCCGCCAGCATATCTGCTAGTAATGGGTTAAATGCCCGTAAATTTAATAAACTACGTTGCTCGGTGGCAATCCCTTCACACTTTTGCCTAAACTCAGTTGGTAATTTCTCTGTTAGTGTCATGATTCTTTTTAATCCGGCTGTTAGTTGTCGCTTTGTTGAGAACTATCCCGGTACGCTGCTTTGACTAGTTCTGCTAGTGCATTGGCGATCGCCGGATCGAGTTTTTTCGATGCTCGCAATTGAATTTCTATTCTCTCTGGTGTATTAGAGTCGGAGGGCGCTTCGGATTCCTCTGTTTTCTTAAAGAGTTCAGCAGGTGACGCTTGCAGCCAATCGCAAAGTAATAAAAAGGTTTCCATATCGGGTATTTTGCCATTTTCTACCCGTGAGAGTGTAGAAGAACTAATATTACCTATTTCTTTAGCTGTGTCTCGCAGCCCTTTCCTCCCTCGCTTCGTTTTCACCATTGCGGCTAATAAATTTGTGTCTAAGTTGTATCCCATATATTTTTTGTTTCATTTATGAAACAGTGTATCTTTTTTGTTCCTTGTAAGCTATAGTCGTTATGTGTTTTTAAACTGACAAGCTTGCTTTATACAAAGGAGATACTCCTTGGATAACAGTGAAATAATCATATTTGATTTCCTGGTTGTTGGTTTAGCAGAGTTTTTCCGTCCAGATACTCAATATCAACTTCCTAAATATCCATATCCTGATTTATTACGGCGTGTATGTAATACTTTGGCATTAAAGATTACAGATATTCCTTATCCACGTACTCTAGAAGGTCTTTTTAATCTTCTAGAAAAACCTTTGCAAACATGGTATCCATTGTCTATACCGAAGGAGTTTGATTCAGAATATGGACTAGTATACGATAGAGCAATAAGTGAGGAAGCCAGTCAGTATTTCTACGAGCAGTTATTAAAGCGAGGGCAACTTCCTGAGTTTGCTTCTGTGAAAGTACAACAAATTGCATTGGAGAACTTTCAGTTTTTGAGGTTGCTGGACAAGCTGCAACAAGCCAATGAAAAGGATGTTGAACGCTCTCAAAGGGAATATGTTTTGCTGCGTCAATTTTTAATTACGAATCCTTACACTACTCTAGAGAAGCTTCGCAACACCTTTTCTCAAACGCGTTATATCTCTATTGATGATATCGGCGAACTGTACGAAGACTGTAAGGAAAATGAATCTTATTGGTGCTGCGATCGCTGCGGCCCTTTAATTAAAAAACATGGACATCTACGTGGCGTTAAGCCAAGCGTCTGCAACGACCATCGTAAAAACTTGTCTCATGTCCGGCGTATTTATTGGAAGCAAGGTCTGCGTCGTCTCAAGTTTGGTATTCATTGGCGTGTCTGTTTGCCTGGAATCCCAGAGATACGTCTATTGGAGGCTTTAAAAAAGCTACATAAACAACAGCCAGAGTATCTTTGTGAAGTTCAGCTGTGGCCTGGTATT
This sequence comes from Nostoc sp. ChiQUE02, assembly GCF_034531305.2. Lineage (NCBI taxonomy): Bacteria > Bacillati > Cyanobacteriota > Cyanophyceae > Nostocales > Nostocaceae > Nostoc > Nostoc sp. ChiQUE02. The sequence continues at coordinate 34,698 of NZ_JAVRBN020000006.1, read as the reverse complement.
GACCGTTACGACCTGCAACTACGTTTTGGTGATGCCTCAGTGTGGGCTGTAGATATCAAAGACTACCGAAATCCGTATGATTTGGCTTTGCAACTGAAGCCGATATTTGGAGAAGGCGATTTGCGCTACGACGAAAGTTTTTATGTTATTCCTAACCATCGTCTGCATCAACGCCAAGATTACATCGAAATCCTGCGTGAAGAAGCAACAGGATTGCCAAAAAGCACCCATCTTGTCAGTGATACAGCTTTTGAAGAACGAGTCGTCGCCAAGATAATGCACCTGAGTAAAGGGAAATAGCATTATGAGCCAAATGACATTATTTAAGCCACCTGATATTTTTACAGAACGCTTAAAGGAATTAACAGATAACTCTGAGCTAAATCGAGAGCAAGCCCAATTATTGCTTGAGGTAGAACTTGGCTTTGCATTAATGGAGTGTTTAGGAATTGATGATGAACCTGTAACAGCAGTTTGGGCAACACTCAGTGGTATGCCTTTGCGACACTCACGTTTACAAAATTTGGATGAGATGCAACGGCGTGCAGTTGCTAACGCTCGGCAAATTATTCCGTTTTCTGCACGTTTTGCTTGGTTGAGTGCATTACGTTTTTACATCCGCAATATTCCGCAAAACAGACGTAATTATGATTTCGATATCCAGGATTTAGATTCTCAGATTATTCATGCTGCGAAACATCTTCGGGATCAAGTCAACCAAAATATATACGAAAACTCTCTGAGTGCGGATTTGGAGTTTCGCCAACGCAGGGTTAAGCCAGTAAAAGCAGGAGTTGTCTACCAATTCCAGGCTAAGACAGAAAAAGAAACAGTCACAATGCAAGTACAGTTCACACCAGAACATTTAAGTACTGCACGACAACAGCCTTGGTTTACTACACCCCGCTCTCGTGAGCCTTTTTCATTGCGAATCCCAGATTTAGAGTCAGATGCAGAGTTCCTCGATCGCCGCGAACAGTTACTCGCACGCCGATATGGTTGGTATGAAACACAAAAGGGACACTGGGTAAGCCGCTTTCGCAAAATCAACTTTCATAAAATTCAGGAAGACGGTACGCTGAGTGAGCGGAATACAAAACCATTAGAGTTGGATGGTTTTGTACATCTTGCGGGACAAGTCGCCTCTGGAAAGTCTACCCTGTCAACGTTGCAGGCCGTTAATGTACTAATAAATCACCCCGATCGCCGCATCACCTTGGTTGTCAGTGATGTACAGTCGGCAATTCGGTTAGCAAATCAAATTAATTGGTGGTTCTGTAACGATCCAGAAAACGATGAGCCGGTTGCTGTACCTTTACTAGGGCGTAGTAAACGAGACGCGCATCTGAAAAGCTTCTATGCCTCGAAAGACTTTCAGGAACACTGGCAACGCGGACAACCACACTGGGGCGATCGCTTTTTGGGAACAGCTTGTGCTTTGCAAGGATTGCTACAGTCTAGCGACATCTTCGACCGTTTGCAGGGCAAGCCACTCAAGCCTGGAACCGAGCCATGTCACTCTTTGAAAGAAGCACCAAAAAGTGAAAGCGATCGCAAAAAACAAAACGATAACCCTGGTATATCCCACTTATGTCCCTTTTTTGCCACTTGCCCATCACAGCAGGTATATCGTGATATGCCAACTGCCCGTGTTTGGATCACAACTCCAGGCGCAATGGCAATGGCTGGTTTGCCACGTCACCTAGAATTGCGTCCAATCAAAATAGGGGAACTGGTTTATCAACATTCCGATATTGTTGTATTTGATGAAGTAGATACAGTTATCAAGTGGTTTGACGACGTATATGCTGAGAAAGTTTTATTAACAAATGGTGGTGTGTTTGATGATATTGGGGTGAAAACTGAAGATTACATGAGGTTTAACCGTGTCAGCCCACCATTGATGCAGCGATGGACAACCGCAGAACGTCATGTACAGAGTGTAGTTACAGCAACATTAACGCTATTAGATAAACATTTAGGACACGAATTTTTGCGTAAATGGATAGAACGTGGCTATTTCACACCTAATTCTCTGCTCTATAAATTTGCTCGTCGCCTTGCTGGACTTGAAGAGTTAGATCATCCTGATGTCACTGAGCAAGAAATTAAGGCTAATAACCAACGTGTACAGGAGATAATGCAATATTTTGATGCATTACTTGACGACGATCCATTACTTGGGCAACCTAGATCCAATTCTAAAGTTAATAGGTTAGCACTTCTGATCCAACAGATAAACAGTATCGGCGAAAGTGCTACTGACGAAAGCATTTATCGTGCTTGCAAAGCCTGGATAGTTGATTTTTTCCCCAATACAGGAGAACTATTAGCGCGACTGCGATCGCAACTGGAAAAACGTCAAAACAATTCACAGCAGCCAGCTAAGAAAAAACGGCGAAACTCCTCAAAAAACGACGAACAATCAGATCCAGTAGACACTCTCGAAACCCTAGCTTATCGTTTACAGTTTGCGCTTACCATCACCCTTTTAGATCGGCACACACGCATTGTTTTTTACGAATGGCATCATCGACCGCCCATCCTGGATGACGAGCCACCACATCGTCGTATGCCGACAGCAATGTTAAATATTCTACCTTTACCACCAACAGGGCGGCAGTTTGGTACTTACTATTCTCGCAAGGATGACAATCACAATCAATCTGAGAACAGCAGCGAAAATGCATTATCCTTGTTTGCTTATACCAATATTGGTCGTTACTATGTTTTGAACTTTCATCGCTTGCTAACAGACTTGGATGGTCAACGCGGCCCTAACATCTTGGCATTATCAGGAACTTCTTATCTACGAGATTCCACACAATTTCATGTCGGCAATCCCCAAGGTATTTTAATGCCAGAGCCGAGTGCAACAGAAGCGATCGCCCAAAGCCGCTTTAAGTTTCTGCCTCAACCGAACCGCAAAGATGAACCTATCCGTATTTCTGGGACACCTGAACGTCAGAAAATGGGAATGTTTAAAGAGATGGCACAAGCGCTGGTTGGCAACAACGGTAGCGGTCATTTAGGACAGGAGCTTGAGGAATTGAAACAGCTTGGTGAGAGCGACCCAGATTTTTGGCAGGATAGGGAGCGCCTACTGTTACTCGTTAACTCTTATGACCAGGCGCGATGGGTAGCAGACGAAATCCGTCAATGTTGGTGGGGTATGCGCGAGCAAGTCTACCATTTGCAGCGCGATCGCACAGAAACTATTACTGATGATGATATCGACTATCAGTCAAGGATGGAAGTTGGCGCTCTCAACCGTGCTGACATCGAAACTTTCGCGCGTACTGGCGGCAAAATTCTGGCTGCACCGATCAGTGCTATGGGGCGCGGATTCAACATTTTGAATGCAAATGGCAAAGCTGCTTTTGGTGCGGTTTACTTTCTCACCCGTCCTTATCCTCATCCACATGATACTCAAGCGATCGCTCAAGAAATCAACCGTCGTGCCTTGGATTGGATAGAAGATGCGAATTTCGTCGCTTGGGAAGGAGACGGAATTTTAGGACGTGCAGAAGCCGTGCGTCGATTGGCTGCGCGTTATTGGCGATCGGTAGAACATCGTTCTTACTACAAAACACTGCGTGCAAATGAAGAGTTACGTGCTTTTCCCCGCCAAGATTTAGCCGCGACTACTGCGGGCGTAATTGTTCAAGCTGTAGGTCGTCTTTTGCGGGGAGGTGTTCCCTTTCATGCTTACTTTGTTGATGCTGCTTGGGCACCAAACTATGCCAAAGAACAACAGCCTGATACACCGCGTACCAGCTTGCTGGCAGCAATCATCGATTTGCTTTGTGACTATGTTAATGAAGATGTTATCAGTCAAGCTTTATACCAATCAATAGCAGATGCTTTGGTTAATATCGATGGCTTCAACTGGGAAATAGACGGAAGAGATAGAGGAAGAGTATGACTAGTAAAATTACACCAGCAAATATTTTGCTACCTGCCCGCATGAACTTGGTGACAGATGCATTTGCCAACCTAGAGATTGCTGTGCTGCCATTTCCTTTTGTTCAGGTAGTTGCAGACTTTTGCCGGGATATAAAACAAGTCTTGTATCGTAGCAACAACAGAGAGGTTAGGCCGCCCTATCGCCAGTTAAATAATGCTCTGCTTGCCTGTGCATCTACGCTCACATACGGTTTTGAGTTTCATAGTTTTGACGAGGAAAGCCAGCTTTCCTTATATCAAGCATTAGCTGTGGGAACACCAGAGAACCCACTGAAGACTCCCACACCCCAGCAAATACATCAATTAGTGATAATTTGGGCGCAGGAATGGACGAAGCAATATCGTGATAAAGGTAAAACAGATGAAGTGAATAGCGTGTGCGATCGCTTTCTTGAAAGAATAGCTGTAATCCCGCCAGATTGGGATTGGCAACCGATTAAACCGGAGACACTTGTGCGCGATATTAACGCAGAGAGAGGATTGGGATTTCAAGCCATTCCTAGTCTGCTCGCAACCATGTTGCACGGGAAGAAGTGCATCATTCACTCTGGAAAAACAGAGCAGGAAATTCAATGGCGCAAAGTACAGGGAGGTGGTTCGGGTAAAATTGGACTCTACCTAGTTAGCAAGCCGTTTAAGGCAAATTACACGGATAAAAATGGCAACGAAAGAGAAGGTTATTTTGCTTACCGCCTAGACTTTAATGTTGAGACGCAAGCAGGACGGTTCAATAATAACGGCAATTTAGAGCCGTGGATTTTCTTAGATTTAAGTTGCCAGCGATATCCTCATGAACCCTTATCAGATAGCAATTACGGCCGTGACATCTCTGTTCTCATGGGTATGAACAAGGCACGTTTATCCGATTACGAGGTAGATTCGACGCTAGTACGTCTGGCGATCGAAAACAATGGCAAAGAAAAAGAGAATTTGTGGGGATTGCAACTGCCGGAACTGCTTGCGGCCTTCAAGGCACGCGCCCTAGAAAAGCCAGAAACTATTCTTAATAACCTCGCAAAATTTGGTAATTTAAACAACTCAACTAATTGGGGTGATAGGGACGAATATTATCTAATTCATGTTGAAGGATATGGGTATGAGCATGAGAAACGGAAACGAGGACATAGTATCAAAACGGGATTTAGTTTTCTGGAACGAGGCGATATCATTGCACGGGTCCTGGAACTGCTTAAAGGCGTTTTGATACCAGATAATCCGATGCGATCTGATATTCCTGCACCATCTGGTAAGAAAGTACCACTAGCAATGCGCGATTACGAATTTATTTCTAGACCTCGTAAAGGACGGCAACTGTACCAACAAATTGCTACTGATGCTATTTCCCGAGCATTGCAGGGTAAGCCAATACATATCTTTCTCATTTATCGAGAACAAGACACTTGTGAGACTGTTTACCAGCAATTACGTGATGTATTCCTTCTCAATGAAAATGAGGATTTTCCAGCACACATTACAGTTTCAAAAATTTTGATTGATAATGCCAAGCTTTTAGAAAAATTTAATACAGATGGACTTAAGCCTAAAGATGGTAGCCAATTCGACAGACGGATGCGTGATGAACATCAAGCGAAGCGAGACCTATGGCGTACCTTTCTCCAGCAACGTGCTATTCCTCTGATAAATTTTGAGACTGCTCCCCACTGTTTAGCGATTATCGAAATTGGCCGAATCAAAACAAAGGGAGTTCTTCCCCAACAAAACATTAAAGGAGCTATTCGTGAAGCTTGTATTAGAGAGGGAATTAGTTCCCAAATGATACAGACGGTTACACCAAAATCAAGTGACACAGAAGATGGCCAGGATAAATTACCATCCTACAGCAAACCAACAAAAGGACGTGTGATGAGTGCTGTACTGGATGGAACATTACGTCAAATTGGGGCGCTATATGGGCTACCTTCTCAAGTCTACGAGCAAGCAAAGATACCGAAAGAAATTGCTCAAGAATTAGATGTAATTGCCTTTTGTCGTCGCAAATCTAGCCAAAATCAAGGTGATATTCACTATGCTCTTGCGGTTCGTCTGCGTGCAACAGGTGCAGTAGATGTACTACTTCCCGATGCTAATGATTGGATTCCTTACACACAGGCGGGAATTGCTGTCGGAAAAATTTTTGCTGAAGCACGTCGCGATCGCCAAGAAAATAAAAAACGCCTTCAAAGTAAAATCAAGTTGAGCGGTACGGAATTAGTACAGTTTGTTGCACGCACAGTAACCAAACATTTAGACCGACCAAGCATTGTTCTAATTGAAGCTGAAGGATGGCGTAACGGACGCGGCGAAGACAATGATGGTATAATCTGGCCCCAGTTGCAAAATGAGAACCTTTTGGCAAAATGCAACGTTCTCGACTTCTGCCATGTTCCTGGTCACACTTGCGAGTATAAGCGTGACAACAAACAACTACAGAACTTATTAGCAGTAATTCGTATTCGCGCTGGTAAAGAAACACCGCAGTACATTACCAATCGAGAAGCTTGGAACGAAGATTGTCCAGCACGAGATTTCCCACATCTGAGCGGTTTTTACGATCAGTCAGCACCAGGACTACTGCATTTCTTCTCTGTGGGAAAGCTACCAAAAACACAGAAGGCACAAGGTGAAATGCCAATACCCGAACTCTATAAACTCGGGTTCCAAGAGGATAAATACGGTGCTAACATCCCATTTAAACATCAACAGATGGTGGAGATGGTGCCGTTTTTTGTACATCCAGATTTTCATTTTCAAACAGAAGAAGCTTTAAAGGCTCTATGTCGTGTTCCTCACTGTTTAAGATGTTCGCCTGCTTGGTCTATGGGAAATATCGTTTCTCCATACCCAAGGCATTTAGGTCAGGAACTCATAGAGGATCATCTGTGTATACTTGGTGTAAATTTATAAATTTAACGTGAGGCATAACGGAGGTTGCAGAACATTGGGATGAATTGGGGCAAGCAGGGGAGGTAGGGGATGACAGCAGTCATAACCAGAATATAAGTGATCTGAGTTTAAATAATTATCTGTCAGGTTGCGGTGGATAATACAGCCCACCGTAACCTTTAGATTAATCGAATGAGTTTAACAAAAGCAGCTAAAAGCGATCGCCTTACACTTTAAACTTCTCGGTAATCCGCTTCATCGCCTCTTCGACATTCTCCCGGTTGTTAAACGCCGAAATGCGGAAGTAACCTTCACCCGCAGCACCAAAGCCAGAACCAGGTGTCCCCACAACATTGACAGTTTGCAGCAACTTATCAAAGAATTCCCAACTGGATAAACCATTAGGAGTTTTCACCCAGACGTAAGGTGCATTCACGCCTCCATAAACTGATAATCCGGCGGCTGTGAGTTTCTCGCGGATAATTTTGGCGTTTTCTAGATAGAAACTCACCAATGCTTTGATTTGTGCCTGCCCTTCTTCAGAGTAAACCGCTTCGGCTCCCCGTTGGACGATGTAAGAAACACCATTGAACTTGGTAGACTGGCGGCGATTCCAGAGTTTCCATAGTTCCACATCGGAACCATCGGCGGCTTTTGCTGTGAGTGTCTTTGGTACGACAGTTAACGCACACCGAGTTCCTGTAAAGCCTGCATTCTTGGAAAAAGAACGAAACTCGATCGCAACTTCTCTTGCACCTTCAATTTCATAAATTGAGTGGGGAATCGATGGATCGGTAATATAAGCTTCGTAGGCTGCATCAAAGAAAATAATCGAGTTATTAGCTTTGGCATAGTCTACCCATGCCTTTAAATATTCCTTGGTTGCAGTTGCGCCAGTGGGGTTATTGGGAAAGCAGAGATAAATTAAATCGACTTTCTTTGAAGGAATCTCGGCAGTGAAGTTGTTCTCAGCCGTAATCGGTAGATAAACTAAACCTTCAAATTCACCTTTATCGTTGGCATTCCCAGTATTTCCCACCATAACGTTAGTGTCTACATACACGGGATAAACTGGGTCAGTAACGGCAATTATATTGTCATGACCAAAGATTTCCAGAATATTGCCGGTATCGCACTTGGAACCATCGGAGATAAAGATTTCCGAAGCATCTATATCGGCTCCCCGTGCTTGGAAATCTTGAGTAGCAATTTTTTCTCGTAACCAGGCATAGCCTTGCTCTGGGCCATAGCCTTTGAAGGTAGTGCGATCGCCCATTTCTTCCACAGCTTTAATCATCGCTGTGCGGCAAGCTTCTGGCAGAGGTTCGGTAACATCGCCAATGCCCAACCTGATAACCTTAGCATCAGGATTGGCTTCAGCAAAGGCATTCACCCGCCGAGCAATTTCTGGAAACAGGTAACCCGCTTTCAGCTTCAGGTAGTTGTCGTTAATAGTTGCCATAGTAAATATGAAAAACGCCCTCAAACAGCTTACTGCTAATTTATCTGGGCGATAACTTTGTTATGGAGAGTGGGGAAGAGGCAGGGGGCAGGGGGAGAATAAAGAATTTCTCTCTCCTCTGCTCCCTGCCCCTCTGCCTCTTATGCCCAATGCCCAACTAGACATTTACTGGCTGTTTATTATCAGCTGATGTGTAGGTGTTGCTATTATCAATTCCGAACTGCGTGAGTGATTCTTGACCTGTAATCAATCTTGCTCCGCGATTACGGGTGAAATAGTTCCATGCCCACTGAATTATTACTACTAATTTGTTGTCAAATTCAATTAAGAAGTAGATGTGAATCACCAGCCAAAACAGCCATGCAAAGAAACCTTTCAGCTTGATAAAGCCCAAATCTACCACAGCAGAATTGTGCCCAATCATCGCTAAACTACCATGATCGGTATAAGCAAAGGGTGGTAAATTTTTACCTGCAAGCCGCTGTTGAACTAATGTTGCTACATATTCACCTTCTTGTTTTGCTACAGGTGCAACACCAGGTAGCGGTTTACCATTTTGATGAGAAAAATTTGCTAAGTCTCCAACTACAAAAATATTGGGATGTCCCTTAATACTCAAGTCAGGTTCGACAATAATACGTCCAGCGCGATCGCACTCAGCATCTGTGTGTTCTGCTAGCACTTTTCCCATTGCTGAAGCTTTCACACCTGCTGCCCATAATACCGTTTTTGAGGCAATCTCTTTAACTTCATCGCCTTGTTTGAGGGTAACAACATCATTTTCAATATTCGTTACCAGTGTTTTTGTCTGAACAACCACCCCTAAGCGCGTCAGGGATGCTTCCGCTTCTTGTGATAACTCCGGTGCAAAGGGTGGCAGAATCCGATCCAGACCTTCTAATAACAAAATCTTGGCTTCCGATGTGTCGATGTTACGGAAATCTTCTTTGAGAGTTTGATTTGCCAATTCTGCGATCGCGCCCGCCAATTCTACACCAGTAGGGCCACCACCAACAATTACAAAAGTTAACCAAGCACGGCGTTTTTCTGGAGTTGTTTCTTTTTCTGCGGCTTCAAATGCCGTAAAGATCCGGCGACGCATTTCTATCGCATCTTCTACAGTTTTCAAGCCTGGCGCAAATTCTTCCCAGTTGTCTTTGCCAAAATAGGAATGCTTGGCTCCTGTGGCGACAATTAACGTATCGTAAGGTATTGCTTCGTCGCCGACCATTACTTTTTGGGCTTCTGGATCGATATTATTCACCTCTCCCAGCAGCACTTTCGTATTCTTGCTCTTACTGAGCACAGAACGCAACGGTGAGGAAATATCCGCAGGAGATAGAGCACCTGTAGCAACTTGGTATAGGAGGGGTTGAAATAGATGAAAGTTACGTTTATCAATCAGAGTAACGTTTACTGCCCCTTTAGCGAGTGTTTTGGCCGCATAAAGTCCACCAAAACCACCACCAACAATGACTACTTTATGGGGTGGATTATTGTCAAGAGAATTTACCATAAGAAATATTATCCTGAATTTTGACTATTGTAACTATTCTTAACAAATTTGTATCAAACTTGTCATCATATATTTTGTATTGTTTTTTACATTTGATTGAAGATTAAAGTAATCAAAACTACAGGAAAAACCGAACTTTTCAAGATGGAGGCTCAGACAACAAGAGTTGGGAATATTTGAATCGTTCTTTGCTTGTGTAAGTAAGTCGGTGCTAGGGCGTGTCATCAATTAAGCCAGATAACGGCAGCAGCAAGATAAATTGCGCCCAGAAAGTTCCTTGCCCGCTTATCATAACGTGTTGCGATCGCTCGATATTGCTTGAGTTGGGCAAAGAAATTCGAGGGGGAGATGTCGTGCTTTGTATAAGTCTTTGTCATAGTCACGAGAAACAATACGGTTGCGTTTGGGCGGAATAACTACGGTTTTGCCCTGTTGTTCAAGTCGGTCAATCACGCGCTGATCAGCATCGTATCCCTTGTCCGCAAGCAGTGTATCGGAAGAAAGCTCGTTGAGCAGGATATCGGCTCCATCAAGGTCACATGCTTGTCCAGGAGTCAAGTGAAAACCGATAGGATTGCCTAAGGCATCCACCAAAGCATGAATCTTGGTACTCAATCCACCCTTGCTGCGTCCGATGGCTTCCCTAGACCCATCCCCCCCTTTGCCCCGGCACTGTGTTGGTGGGCACGCACAATGGTCGAGTCAATCATCGCATATTCGTTGTCTGCATCCTCGGCTAACACTTCAAACACCTGTTGCCACACTCCGCGCTTTGCCCATCGACTGAAACGGGTATGAACTACTCGAAAATCCCCAAACCGTTCGGGTAAGTCTCGCCACGGAATACCTGCTCGGTAGCGATACAGTATGGCTTCGACAAACAATCGATTATTTTTAGCCGTCACTCCGACAGTCTCTTTTCGCCCTGGTAGTAAGTCTTTGATGCGTTCCCACTGGTCATCCCGCAAGGCATAGCGGCGCGTCATTTTAGCACTCCTCTTCATTACTCAACTCGCGCTCGGCTATCAATTCTAAATTAGATTGACACCTATTTGATGACACGCCCTAATATTTCCAGCTATGTTAAGGAATTTTAATGTAGGGTGTGTTGTCGCCAAGCGCCGCACCGTCAGCAATCCAAGGTGCGTTAGCCTACGGCATAACACACCCTACGATTAATTTATATTTCTTCATATACATTGAATTTCTCTGGCCGACTTACTTAGATTTATCAGCTGTAGCTTATGACAATTTTGCGGAATGTGGAATATGCGATTTGTATTAATGCTATGGCTGATAATAGAAATCATCTATAGCATCTTTTTATAGCCAAAATGATAACTATGTTTACGATATCCAGTTTATGCTACAAAGATCACATATTTTTAGATTATTAATAATAATGCCACTACTTGTGGTATTTGTGACTTTATTAAGTATAGGAAATCAAACTGCTTCTTTAGCAAATATTCTTAGTCAAGAATATGAGCATCACGCATACGTTAATAAATATAACAACTTGATTTGGAACATTGGTCAGTATTTTGTTCATAACACCCGCTTCGAGAACAAGATCAATATTAATCGTCCTCCACAGCAGGACACAGTTAATATCTATGTTGTAGATAAAAATTCAAAACGATTTTTTCCCAAAATCAATTGCAACTGTGCTTCCTTAGGGCAAAACAATACTATTATCTGTGATGCAGAATTACTAGAATACTTCCGTCATCTGATTGATATTTCAGAAGATGGGTTTGACTTACCTAGCAAGGAACAAGCTTCCAGAATCCGTTTTTATATGAATACCCGCTTTTCTTTTTTCTTGCTGCAATGGATGATGGGTCACGAAATTGGTCATTTAGTTCTAAATCATGGCACAGGAAAGTCCTACTTCCAAGCACCATCTACGCTTTTAGGTATTCAGCAGCAAACTTCATCAGGAAAAATTCGCCGCGAATATGAGCAAACAGCAGACCAGTTTGTAATCGAACATTTGCGTTTAAGTTCGGTGAGTGACCAATTTTGGGCGTGGCTGAGTTTATCTAATGTGATTTCAAAAATGTATGCTCAGGCTTTACATGAGCAAGGCGATCGCCAACTAAAGACTTTAGAACTCATCGACAGTGGTGAACCCCACCCCCCTTGGCTAATCAGGGCGCTAGATATGGCAACACTGCTAATTAATACCTCTGTGTTCCCATTAGACAATACTGGTTACTTTGATACCCTACGACAGACAATTCATATCAGATCAGCAAAAAATTCTCAGCCTTCTACTCTTTGCAAAGCGAAGGTAACTCCCAGTAACAATGACGTAGCTATAGCAACAACTAAGGAAAATGCATCTGGTGACGATTACAGCTTGCATCTACGGTTTGGTTTTGAGTACTCACAAGTGACGGAATATGATGCAGCGATCGCAGAATTCACCCAAGCGATCAATCTCATGATTGCTCTCAAAGCAACACCTCAGGATTTACTAGAAGCCTACCTTTCACGTGGTTCGCTCTACTTTAGGAAAGGTAAGTATGAGCAAGCGATCGCTGATTGGGAAGCTGCTACGAAGTTACAACCTAATGATGAACGGGCTTACGTTAATCGAGGCTTTGTCTATTATGAACAAGGTGAAATTGAGCAAGCGATCAATCAGTGGGAAATTGCCGTCAAACTAAACCCAATATCAGATGAGGGTTGGGCTGGTTTGGGTATTGGCTTCTATAGTACTGGTAATACAAAAGCAGCGCTCATAGCTTATCAAAAAGCATTAGCAATTAAAGCAAATTACAGTTCATTAGAATGGTTACGTTACGAGCGATTGTGGACAGATAAGTCACTAAGTCAAGCAGCAGTACTATTACCACAAATTCAGCCTCTAGTTAAATTCTAGACGCTGAAAATCTACATAAAAATTATTTTTTTTAAATGAGCCAAATACTATCATTAAAATAACCTCTATATTACATATATTACACAATCCACCTCACGAGTCAGGAGAAAGTATTAATGCATAAAAGTAAGCGAGTTAAGAAATTGACCTATATTTTATTAGTTGTAGGTATCTTCTTTCTTGTTGCTAGCACCTATTTCATGCAAAGTTTTATTGCCCAACAACTTGCAGTTAGGGAGCATAACTTTTCAAAACCAACTTCTGAAGAGCGATTCATTTTTGTGATGAAATTTGTTTTGATAGTTGTAGTCATGATTAGCGGTATCATCGGTAGCTACATATTTGAGAAGGCTAAAAATACAACTACCCAGACAATCAACTTGCGGACTGAACTAGCTGGAATGATATCCAGTTCTAGATTTATTATGGCACTGGTTGTCTGCCCCTTGACATTTAATTCCATCTACATTGTGATTGGCAATAATCCCGAAAATATTGGAGACTATCTACTTGCCTTTCAAAATGGTTTCTTTTGGGAATCTATTGTTGGCGGCGTGATTAAAACTAATAAATCTACACCTTCTAATATAGATTCATTTGATGATACAGAAGATCCTAGCTAATTTCTCGGATTGAAAAGTTACTGCTCGGTTTTCTGCGAAAAATTTCATTGAGTGTTTGGTTCTCAATTTATACTATCTAGCTCTACTGCCCAGCTTACAGACTTATTGAAGAAGTCTGTAAGCTAAATCCAAGGTAAATAATTATGCCTAACTTGAAAAAATTGCTTCTCTTACTTTGTGTATCATCAACACTTGTTGGATGTAACCGATTCGATGTGAACGATTCTGCTAGGGCAGAAACACCTGGTGATGTATTTGGCTATACTACTGCATTTAACCAAGAACTGAAAAAAATTGGGCAGATATCGCCACAGGAATTTGCTCAAAGATACAAGAGTAATGCTGAATATTTACCTCAAATCACATGGGACTCAACCACCGCTAAATTTTGGCAAGATTTTAACCTGAATCCAGAGGAAAATAACAAAAATCCCCAGCGTAAAAATTTGCGTTACAACGATTTTCGTCTCAATTCAGCAGAACTTGCTGTCTTCAAAAAAAATGGGTTTGTGGTGAGTGAGCGTATGGGAACGCAAAGTTTTGCGGAAATGTACTATCGCATTTACACTAATGATTTGCCAGTATTTGTCTCGGCTGATTCTATACTACATGCTTGGCATAATTCCTACGATTCTATGCTTGAGCAATTGGAAGAAACTTATTTAGCGAGGTCTTTGGATGAAATTCTCCGAGGTATGGCAAATAAAATTCCGGAAGCTGCAAGTAAATATGGTAATGGCGCACTAGGTTCCAGTCTCCAAGATGCTGATTATTTTCTGGCAGTAGCGCGTTCTTTACTGACAGGAAAGACCGTGAAAAGTTACTTAAATCAAGATGAACGTGTTGCTGTAACCCTTACTGCTATAGAGACTCAGCAAACACAGAAAATTAATTTATTTGGGCGCGATCGCACAGTAGATTTTTCTCAATTTAAAGTACGTGGTCATTATGAACACTCCGAACAGCTCAAAAAATACTTTCGAGCTATGATGTGGTGCGGTAGAATTGACCTCCGCATTGCTGGTGCACCTGAAACAAGCTCTCCACGAGAACTCGGTACAGCGATCGCTCTCTACGATCTTCTGCAAAACTCAGGCAAATTCCAGCAATGGCAGCAGTTTGACCAGATGATCCAAACTTTTGTGGGCAGAACAGATTCTATGACTTTTGCCCAACTTGGTGAAGTGTTAAATAAAGCTGGTATTAAATCGCCAGTAGATATCAAGAATTTAGCAACTTTAGCGACCTTAGAATATGATATTCTTAACGGTAAAATTGGGGTTCAAGACATTCGCGGGGACGTTTATAAATCACCGTTAGGAGTAGAAAAAGCTCAGTTACCAAGGTCATTTACAGTCCTTAGTCAAAAATTTGTTTTAGATAGCTGGGTGATGTCGAAAGTTGTATTCGATGACATTTTGTGGGACGGTAAGAAAGTTCAACGCTTTGTGCCAACGAGTTTAGATGTAGCCTTTGCAACACTGGGTAATAATCAGGTAGTACCAAACTTAATTGCCAGAATAAAAGATGGTTTTAATTATCAACATAACTTGGCAGCAGTCAGGAATGTTGTAGATATGCAAAAGCCTTCCGTCTGGCAAGAAAATATTTACATGAATTGGCTTGCAACGCTGCGTCAGTTGTCATCTCCAACTACAGATGTTAAATATCCCGAAGCGATGCGAAATCAGGCTTGGGCAATGAAGACGCTCAACACTCAATTAGCTTCATGGACTCAGTTGCGTCATGACACCATTCTTTATGCTAAACCTTCCTATAGCGAGCTTTCTTGTGAATATCCAGCTGGTTTTGTGGAACCAAGACCAGAATTCTGGGAACGCTTTGAGCAAATGGCGAAGCTAGCAGCGGAGCAAATAAAAAAAACACCCTTTCCCGATTCTGAAGTTCAGAAGCCGGGAGATGAATATCAACCGTCACTCAAAGATATTCAGGCTATACAAGTGGAATTTTTACAGCAATTCGCCCAAAAGTTAGCTGTCCTTAAAGAGATTTCAGCCAAGGAACTCGCGCAAAAGCCACTTACCGAAGTGGAAACTAAATTTCTCAAAGAGATTGTTGAGATTCAAAGGGATTACGTTGGGCAAATCCAATACAATGGCTGGTATCCTAGACTTTTCTACAGTGATCCTGATAATTCTGGCAAGTGGGATGCTTTAGTGGCAGATGTTCACACCAACCCGTCTAACTCAGGTAGTGTGCTGCACCAAGCTGTGGGTAATGTAGATTTACTGATGATAGCGGTGGATAATGGTAAAGACCGCATGGTCTATGCAGGACCAGTAATGAGTCATTATGAATTTGAGGTGCCTGGAAGTAGTCGAAAATCTGATTCTGAGTGGCGTAAAGATATCAATCAGGGTAGTCTTCCACCTCGACCTGATTGGACACAGGGCTATTTTGTACCAGGAGAAAACAAGGATGCAAAGTTGTATCCCAGAACAGATGAGCAATGGGTGCATAAAGAACAGTTCTCACCTGGTACTATTCCTTCTGGTAAATAAATGTAGATTCGACGGGTTGAAAATGGCACAAAAATAATTAATAGTCTGATCTACAGAGTTGACAGTCCAAGAGATTGCTGCCTTTTTGATGAGTTGGGGACGAGAACGGGCTATTGGTGCATTTGGTAAATACTGCTTTCATTAGCAGGTGCCATTGCTTGATTTGCCGCGCTATTGGCTGCAATTGGAGGTAAAGCCTTATTTGCTGATTGATGGGAAGAGGCGCAACTGGTAAAAATCACCCCTCCTAATAGCGCACTCACAAATACAGCAGATGTGCGCGGTAATTTAGCCGAAGCGTACACAATCTACCCCCAGATGGATGAAGATAATCTCAGTATTGCTGAAATCAAACTCAAAGCCTGTATTGTTGCGATTTATGTAACAGGGTTAGTCATTAGTCATTAGTCAAGAGTTACTCTCCCCTACCTCCTCTGCTTCCCCTGCCTCTCTGCCCCCTGCTCCCCCTGCTTTTCATTCCCCCTGAGTTCAAAGGGATAAATTCAATGGTTGACAGTTCATCTGTGGTTACTCAATTTGGGGTACAATCGGAAGTCTGCCAATTGATGACGATGCTTGCTGACAGGAGATGCTTCTATGGCCCGGATGTACTATGACGAAGATGCCAATTTAGACCTTTTGGCTGGAAAAACTATTGCTATTATCGGCTATGGTTCCCAAGGTCATGCCCACGCTCTCAATTTAAAAGATAGTGGTTTGAATGTGATTGTGGGATTATATCCGGGTAGTAAGTCAGTAGCAAAAGCTGAAGCCGCTGGGTTAACTGTGAAAAATGTTGCAGATGCTGCCAATGCTGCTGACTTCATCATGATTTTGTTACCTGATGAAGTTCAAAAAACGATTTATAAAAACGAGATTGAACCCAATCTAGAAGAAGGAAATGTGTTAGCTTTTGCCCACGGGTTCAACATTCACTTTGGGCAAGTTGTACCACCAGCTAACGTAGACGTGGTGATGGTAGCACCCAAAGGGCCGGGGCATTTAGTACGGCGGACTTATGAAAGTGGGGAAGGCGTACCAGCGCTATTTGCAGTTTATCAAGATGCCAGTGGTCAGGCACGCGATCGCGCCATGTCTTATGCTAAAGGTATTGGTGGTAGCCGCGCCGGTATTCTCGAAACTACTTTCCGTGAAGAAACTGAAACAGATTTATTTGGCGAACAAGCGGTATTGTGCGGTGGTTTGAGTGCTTTAATCAAAGCCGGATTTGAAACTTTGGTAGAAGCTGGTTATCAACCAGAATTGGCTTATTTTGAATGTCTGCATGAAGTTAAACTGATTGTTGACTTGGTTGTAGAAGGTGGTTTAGCCAAAATGCGCGATAGCATTTCTAACACCGCTGAATATGGCGATTATACCCGTGGGCCGCGGATTGTTACCGAACAAACCAAAGCTGAAATGCAGAAGATTCTTAGCGAAATTCAATCTGGGCAATTTGCACGAGAATTTGTTCTGGAAAACCAAGCTGGTAAACCAGGATTTACCGCCTTGCGTCGTAAAGAAGCTGAACACAAAATAGAAGAAGTTGGTAAAGATTTACGCGCTATGTTTAGCTGGTTGAAAAAAGCTTAAGCAATAGTACCAGACTAAATTGTTTACAGGGGAGCCGAACGACTGAAGTCGCGGCTACATGAACAAAGCCTGCCTACGCAGGCTGAGGGAATTCACAAGCAAAGCCTGCGTGGTGCGCTTCTTGCAGCGCAGGCTGGGGGAATTTACGGTAAAAAAATAGGGACGGTTTTTTATATTGATTATGAATTCCTCAACACTGTTATGAGTGTTTATTCGGTTGTTAATTATATGTAGGAGCGGCGATAGTTAAGTAGCAGTTTTGCTACCAAGCTCCTCATATTATTACTTAGCAATGACACAATCGAATATGGAATTCAGACAAGATGAGTTACATCACATCTTTGTACCTTATCAGACAGCCAGCCAAGGTGGAACTCAAAAAGTTACATTGAGGTCAGGAAAAAGCTATGAAGTCAATATTCCAGCCAACACTACAGAAGACGATAAATTACGCTTAAGAAACTGTGGTTTGCAGGGAAATAATGTTGTCCTTGTTCTACACACTCTATTTGATAAAACTATAAATATAGAAAAATCAGTAGACTTATTGATAACTACTGTAGATATCAAGCCAGAAAGCAAACAAAGATGTAGAAAAGTCTATCAGCTAATTAAAGATGGTAAATATAGTGAGTGTTTAGCGGCTCAGGACTTATTAGATTTTATTGTTTTTCCCTCTGAAAGTAACTCATTAGTTTGCCTGCGTTACAAAATTGCCAGTCAAAGTTCTAGGTTGATCAAAATTGAAGAGTGTATTGAAAATGCCCTAGCTGCATCTAACCTAGAGGAAACTAAGAAGCAGTCAATAAGAGGAATATATCAGTGTATTAGAGCAGGAGAAGGTATAACTGATTTGGATGTTCTCAATCAGCTTGACTCTATCATTCAAAATTCTTTCCTTCTGAACGAACTAAAACAAGTCTATTTTCAATACAGTGTTATATCTAGAGCAATTACTGCTGATTTATTTATCGTCAATCTGATTGATAATTCCCCTACCATCACAAGTAGTATATACAGAGCAGAGATACTTGCTGCCTACGCTACACTTAGAGATGGTAAGCAAGTTTCTGATAAAGCTTGCTTGCATTCATTAGACTCGCTAATTTTAAACTCAGATATTCCAGATGATTGTAAAGTAATTTACAAGCTGATGCGTGAGCCAGTAACGAGTCATAAGGGAAAGTCTCAGGAAGACGATGATATCATTGGCAAAGTAAAAAAAGTTCATGATTCAGTTAAAAGGGCATCTGTGGTTGTTCCTACTGCTACCAAAGTCGCTACAACTATAGGAGCAAAAGCAGGAACAGGAGCAGCATTTGGTACTTTCTTTGGAGGCGCATCGACTAATGCAACTCTAGCTTTGTTAGGGGGTGGTTCTGTCGCTACGGGTGGTTTGGGAATGTTGGGAGGATTAGCAGTTGCAACCGGTGGAGCTGCTTTGATTGGTGCAGCCGCTCTAGTATCTGTTGCCTCTGTTGCTCAAATGGATTCTGAAGAGAAAAAGAATTTAGGAATCGCAGCAGGAGTAGGAGTTGCAACTAGTGCAGCAGCTGTTGGAACCGCTTGGGCTGCTATCAGCGCTTTTGGTGTGGCTGGTACAGGTACAGCGATTAGTACTTTATCAGGAGCGGCAGCCTATAGTGCTGCTATGGCAGCCCTTGGCGGGGTTGGTGTTATGACTGGAGGAGCTGCTGTTGTAGCATTTGGCGCTGGTTTTGCAGCTTGGAAATTTCTTGGGGGGAATAAGAATGATCCTAAGCGGATCTTAAAACAGTTGGAGGCGAAACTATATTCCTAATAAAAAAATCAATTCCTATTCTGCTAATAGCCGAACGACTCAAGTCGCGGCTACAAAAACAAAGCCTGCGAAGGCAGGCTTTTAGATTAAAAAACAAGGGAAATGCATAGAAATTTTACGCAATTGCATATACATTGTGTTTGGGGAACTTGGGATAGATTGCCATTGATTACACCAGATGTTCAAGAGGTAATTTATTCAGCAATCACCAAGCAATGCTCTGACTTAGGATGCAAGGTAATTGCTATTGGCGGTACAGTTGATCACGTCCATTTACTAACTGGTTTTCCACCAAAATTGACTATATCTGAATTAATGCAAAAAGCCAAAGGTAGTTCTTCCCATTTGATTACTCATGAAATCAAACGCCACGAATTTTTTAAATGGCAAGGTGGTTACGGGGCATTTACAGTCAGTCATCATCTCATCGAGCAGACAGCAAATTACATTTCTAACCAAGTAACTCACCATCAACAAAAATCTCTCATCCCCGACTGGGAAATTATCTAATAATTGCATCCAGCCTGCCTTCGCAGGCTTTGTTCATGTAGCCGCGACTTCAGTCGTTCGGCTCATAATTAGAGAAGCATACGGCGATGCCTTCACGATAGGCATCGCGGATTTTAGATTTAATCTAATCTAAAATCCCAAATCGAGTTACCGATTCACCGCCGCAGCTTCCCTTGCTGCTGCTGCTTGATCTGGGTGGATACCCAAGCGAGTGAGATTAATCCGACCTTTGTTATCAATTTCGCGCACTTTGATAATCACTTCATCGCCCACCGCTACTTCATCCTCAACTTTGCCAACGCGGTAGTCAGCTAGTTGAGAAATGTGGATCATCCCTTCTTTCCCAGGCAAAAATTCCACAAATGCACCTATCGGTATAATCCGAGTAATGCGTCCTGCATAGACATCCCCTTCGTGCAGCTTGCGGGTCATGCCTTGGATGATATTTCTGGCTCTCTTCGCCTTGTTTTCATCCACAGCAGAAATTGTCACGGTGCCATCATCTTCGATGTCAATTTTTGCACCAGTTTCCTCTGTGATCCCCTTAATAGTCTTACCTCCAGGCCCGATGACCAAACCAATCATGTCTGAATCAATCTTGATTGTTAACAGACGTGGGGCATAAGGTGAGGTTTCAGTTCGCGGCGTGTCAATGCAGGCAAGCATTTTCTCCAGAATGTGCAACCGGGCTGATTTGGCTTGGTGGACAGCTTGGGAAATAACATCCAAAGACAAACCGGAGATTTTCATATCCATTTGCAAGGCGGTAATCCCAGCATCTGTCCCGGCAACTTTGAAGTCCATGTCGCCCAAAAAGTCTTCAATGCCTTGGATATCGGTCAGGACTCGCACTTCGTCCCCTTCCTTAATCAGACCCATTGCCGCGCCACTGACGGGTTTGAGAATTGGTACACCAGCATCCATCAGGGCGAGGGTGGAACCGCAGACTGAACCCATTGAGGTGGAACCGTTGGAGGAAAGTACTTCCGATACGATCCGAATTACGTAGGGAAATTGTTCTTTTGACGGTAGCACAGGTAGTAGCGATCGCTCTGCTAATGCACCGTGACCAATTTCGCGCCTTCCTGGGGCCCGCATTGGCTTGGTTTCCCCGACTGAGAAGGGCGGGAAGTTGTAATGATGCAGATAACGCTTGTGCTGATCTAGCTGCATGTCATCGTTGAGGTTTTGAGCATCCCCAGGTGTACCTAGAGTACAAGTGGATAATACTTGAGTTAGTCCCCGGTTAAATAAACCGCTGCCGTGGACTCGCTTTGGTAAGACATCA
Source organism: Nostoc sp. ChiQUE02 (assembly GCF_034531305.2). NCBI lineage: Bacteria > Bacillati > Cyanobacteriota > Cyanophyceae > Nostocales > Nostocaceae > Nostoc > Nostoc sp. ChiQUE02. The sequence goes on along the minus strand of NZ_JAVRBN020000006.1, from coordinate 13,644 downwards.
ACTAAACAAGAAACAGGTCGCACTTCATCAAGTTTACGACCATCAACGCGAACGTTATCTTCGACGATTTGCCGCCGCATGAAGTATTTGGTAATGTCTTTAAAAGTGTTACCAAGTGCCTTGCTATTTGAGGTTGCGGCAACTCGAATTGGGTCTGCTTCTGGCAGTTCGGCGATCGTCGTCGCAATTTCATTCTTGACGACATCTAAAGCGGCATCGCGTTCTGGTTTGGTGAAAGTAAATTGAGACAGGATTTTCTTAATCTCGCCGCTAGCGCGATCGCGGATATAATTTTCCAGTGTCGGGTCTACTTCTGGTGGTGCTTCTTGCACTATTACCAGACCCAGTTCTGTTAATAAATCTTGCTGTGCTTTGATTAAGTCCCGCACTGCTTCGTAGCCAAAATCAATTGCTTCGATAATATCTCGCTCTGGCAACTGATTGGCTCCCGCTTCCACCATAATCACGCCGTGGGGTGAACCAGCTACTACCAGATCCAAGTCTCCGGCTTCAATTTCTGCATAAGTGGGGTTAATGATGAAATCATCTCCCACTAAACCAACCCGCACTGCTGCCATTGGCCCATTAAAGGGGATTTGAGCAATCAGGGTAGCGATGGAAGCACCTGTAACTGCTAACACATCGGGTGGCACTAACTCGTCCATCGACAGCGTTAAAGCAATAATTTGCAGGTCATCCCGCAACCATGAAGGGAACAAAGGACGCAGGGGACGGTCTATAAGACGGCTGGTGAGAATTGTTTTTTCTGGTGGGCGACCTTCCCGCCGCATGATCCCTCCGGGAATCCGACCAGCGGCATATAGCCTTTCTTCATAATCTACAGTCAGGGGAAGAAAATCAATGCCTTCTCTGGCTTGCGATCGCGTAGCCGTCACTAAAACGGATGTGTCCCCTGATTCTATCAAAACCGACCCACCTGCCTGGGGAGCTAGTAGGCCTACTTTCAGTCGAATATCCCTTCCATCGAAGGATATTGACTTATCAACTTCTGCCATTCAGTTTTTTTTCCTTCTCTTTCGCTATTCTCTTTCTGTGGCAATCCTAACATTTATGCCTTATGGCTGACTTCTGGTACATACAAAGATAAACAAGTCATTCAAGGCAAAGTGTGATACAAGATTAGCGCGTCTACTACCTGTCCATTCTCTAGCTTCGCCGCACCCGGAATTCGCCCAATAATTTCAAATCCTAACGACTGCCAAAGTGTAATTGAAGGTATATTAGTCTCAAAGACCAAATTGAACATTACTGCTTCGTAGGCCAGGTTTGCTGCTATCGAAAGCATAGCCTCTCCCATAAACCGTCCTAAACCCTGACCGCGTAACCCAGGTTGTACAATAAAACCAGCGTTGCAAATATGGCTACACCGACCGGGAAAGTTTGGCTTTAAATAAAACGCCCCTAATATTTCTTTTGGCTTGTGTGTAGGATCTAAAACAGATGTCCTGACAACAAAGGCATCCTTGCTTAACCAATAAGCTGAAAATTCTGTCGGAGAAAGAGGTTCTTTTTGAGGATAGGTTTTACCTTCAACAATTACAACATTGAGTAATGATCTTACAACCTCCTGTTCTTGAGGATGCATATAATCTAGTTCCACTAATATCCCATTTTTTAAAACTTTAATTAGGGGAAGTTTCATCATTGACAATGTTGATGTGGAATATTTGTTTAAATATTTATTATATGCAAAATTTGGTCAAAAAATCTTATTAAGAAGATGCAAAAATTAGAATAGTTACGATTTTAATTCTTGAGTTTTGGGTAAATCTAAATAGTTAGAAAATGGCGATTTTACATTGTAATTGGTTACTAAAAAATCAAAATGGTTGTTTATTTATTTGGGGGGAAACTTGGCGATCGCCACGAGGGAATTTCGAGTCTAGTGGATCTGGAGATATAGCACTACATCCATTGGCAATGACATCAGTTGAGTTGAGTGAGTGGTTGCGTTCGCGAAGCGTCGCCTTTGGCGATTCGCAGAATATGGCAATTACTAACTTCATCCAGCAACCCAAAGTTGCCATCGCGACTACTGGGCGAGCCTCCAAAGGAGGAGCTACGCTAACGCCCAAAGCTGCCAGTGCCACTGAGATAAGTTTGCCAACACATTCGCAAATCATTGCCCTACCAACTTATATCCCAGAAGGCAGTGGCGAAGGAACAGCAGCGATTTTCCCTGTGCATTCTGCTAGCTTGGGGCTAGATACAGACTCCCCGCAATATTTGCAACCGTGGAAAGTTGAGGGTTTTTGTCTTAACCCCAGTGAAGCAGTAAAATTTCTCGCTGCTGTTCCCCTAAATGCTGCTCAAGGGGAAGATGCCTTTTTGGGAGGAGATTTACGTTTTTGGTCGCAGGTTGCCCGCTGGAGTTTAGATTTAATCTCGCGGTGTAAGTTTTTACCAACAATTGACCGACAATCAGATGGTACATTTGCTGCTAAGTGGCAAGTACTTCTAGACAGTGCTGTAGATGGAACCCGCCTAGAAAAATTTTCTGCGGATATGCCGTTAGTTTGTCGCACTTATCAAGAAAGTGCTGATTTGAGAGAAAAAGACTCAACACTCAGCACTCAGTACTTAGCAGTAGACTTCCCTACCGAACCTCAAGAATTACTTTTGGAATTTCTCAACAGTACGATAGATGCCCAAGTGCGAGAAATGGTGGGTTCTCAACCTCCAATTGAAGCTAAAGCAATCGCATCTTTACCGTCTGGTGTGCGACATTGGTTGCAAGCTTTAACTAGTGCATCTCATACAGTTAATGCAGATGCAATTGAAGTGGAACGACTGGAAGCGGCACTAAAAGCTTGGACTATGCCGCTACAATACCAACTATCTCTTAAAACTCTATTTCGTACCTGTTTTCAACTGCGTTCTCCAGAGTCTGGCCAAACAGATTGGACGTTAGCGTATTTCCTGCAAGCGGCTGACGATCCTGAGTTTTTGGTGGATGCGGCAACTATTTGGAACAATCCAGTTGAACGATTGGTTTATGAAAATCGGACAATTGAGCAACCACAAGAAACATTTTTGCGAGGTTTGGGGGTAGCTTCCCGATTATATCCAGCGATCGCACCCAGTTTTGAAACCGAATATCCCCAATCTTCTCGGATCACCCCTATGCAAGCTTATGAGTTTATCAAAGCTGTAGCTTGGAGGTTGGAAGACAGTGGTTTGGGAGTAATTTTGCCTCCCAGTTTAGCGAATCGTGAAGGCTGGGCAAACCGTTTGGGTTTGAAAATTACTGCTGAAACCCCAAAGAAAAAGCAGGGACGTTTAGGGTTGCAAAGTCTGCTGAATTTCCAATGGCAATTGGCAATAGGCGGACAAACTATTTCTAAAGCTGAGTTTGATAAACTTGTGGCTTTAAATAGTCCGCTAGTGGAAATTAACGGTGAGTGGGTAGAATTGCGGCCCCAAGATATCAAGACAGCCCAAACATTTTTTACCACTCGCAAAGACCAAATGGCGCTTTCCTTGGAAGATGCCTTGCGTTTCAGTACAGGGGATACCCAGGTAATTGAAAAGTTACCAGTGGTCAGCTTTGAGGCATCTGGGGCGTTGCAAGAGTTAATTGGGGCGCTAAACAATAATCAAGCGATCGCACCTTTACCGACACCAGCAGGCTTTAAAGGGCAGCTGCGACCTTATCAAGAACGTGGTGCTGCTTGGCTGTCCTTCTTGGAACGTTGGGGCTTAGGCGCGTGTCTCGCCGACGATATGGGACTCGGTAAAACTATTCAGTTTATTGCTTTTTTGCTACATCTTAAAGAACAAGATGCGCTAGAAAATCCAACACTGTTAGTTTGTCCAACTTCTGTTTTAGGCAACTGGGAAAGGGAAATTAATAAATTTGCACCAAGCCTGAAAATTTTGCAATATCACGGAGACAAACGCCCAAAAGGAAAAGCGTTTTTAGAAGCAGTAAAAAATCACGATTTAATCGTTACCAGCTACTCACTGCTTCATCGAGATATCAAGTCATTGCAAAGTGTCTCTTGGCAAATAATTGTTTTAGATGAAGCCCAAAATGTGAAAAATCCAGAGGCGAAGCAGTCAAAAGCAGTGCAGCAATTAGAAGCTACATTTCGCATTGCATTAACGGGGACACCTGTAGAAAATAGACTACAAGAACTATGGTCTATTTTAGATTTTCTCAATCCAGGTTATTTAGGCAATAAGCAATTTTTTCAGCGGCGGTTTGCCATGCCAATTGAAAAGTATGGCGATACGGCTTCTTTGACTCAATTACGTTCATTAGTTCAGCCATTTATACTGCGGCGATTGAAAAGCGATCGCGACATCATTCAAGACTTGCCAGACAAGCAAGAAATGACCGTATTTTGTGGTATGACTGGTGAACAAGCCGCACTTTATCAACAAGTTGTAGAACAATCTTTAGTAGAGATAGAATCTGCTGAAGGATTGCAACGTCGGGGGATGATTTTGGCTTTACTAATAAAACTTAAACAAATCTGCAATCACCCAGCACAATATTTGAAACAGGCGACATTAGAGCAACATAATTCAGCTAAACTTCTGCGGCTAGAAGAAATGTTAGAAGAAGTTTTAGCAGAAGGCGATCGCGCTTTAATCTTTACACAATTTGCTGAGTGGGGTAAGTTACTTAAACCCTATTTAGAAAAACAGCTTGGTCGAGAAATATTCTTTTTATATGGCAGTACCAGTAAAAAACAACGTGAGGAAATGATCGACCGTTTCCAACACGACCCCCAAGGGCCACCGATTATGATTCTTTCTCTAAAAGCTGGTGGAGTAGGACTAAATTTAACACGAGCAAATCATGTATTCCACTTTGATAGATGGTGGAATCCAGCCGTGGAAAATCAAGCCACAGACAGAGTATTTCGGATTGGTCAAACCCGGAATGTACAAGTACATAAATTTGTTTGTACTGGTACTTTAGAAGAAAAAATTCATGACATGATTGAAAGTAAAAAACAATTGGCTGAACAAGTTGTGGGTGCAGGTGAAGAATGGTTAACTGAAATGGATACAGACCAACTTCGCAACTTACTACTACTCGATCGCAATGCAGTAATTGACGAAGATGCAGAATAAGTTCACAATCACATAAAAACTAGAAAGTCAAAAGTCAATCAATTTTGGATTTTAGATTGACTGAACCCACTCTTGGCAATACTTCTCGGTTAAAAATTAAGCAGTATTGAGAATAAAAAAATGCGTAGTTGAAATTTAGTACCCGTCCCTCTGTAGATTGGTTTTCTATGTGGAAACTTTGAACGAGGTTTTTTGACTACTCTGGGATTAACTCTGCTTCTAACGTTGGCGCGCTCAAGGAGAAATCTTTTAACTGTACCAGTTTTTCCGATTGCACTTCTTAAAGAACAATTATTATTTTACCCTGCTTTTGTCCTTTACCGAGAAGTCTTGCCCTTTAATCTCAACCCCAGCCATCAAATCTATCAACACTGCCCTCAAGGATTTGAGAATTTTTGACAACAGAGGTCATTTGATTGTTCTGCGCTTTGGAGCCAGAAGCACTAATGTCTGCGTTTGCGGGTTTCTTGGTTACAAACGTTGTACCAATCCTTAATAGCCTTCGGTAAGATTGAGTATCAAAAGATCAATAGTACATAAAACAATATATTTACATAAATTTATCAGCAAATAATATGAAGAATATGCAAAGATGTGTCTTTAAGCAAAGATATCTAAGTAAATACGGTAGTATATGGTCAGTGTTGGGTTATTTAGATGTTCCCTATTTTCAAGCTAGACATCTACGCAGAGAAGCCTACAAGGGGGGTATAAAAATATATTTTCCGCACAACACATGACTATTTTCTCTTCTATTAGCACTTAGACGCTCGCAAGAAACCAAATATCAAGTGTGGATTTTAGGTATTTGGTATTTAATTGTCAGATTTTTTAACAAAGTTGGAGATTTATTCCCCTGCCTCTACAGGCGGCAAGTTTTGATGCCTAATTAAAATCTCCGTTACAAAACGTAATTGCGTTAGCGAGTCCGCGTACCCCTGTGGGGAAGCAAGCTACGCGCAGCATCTCGTAGAGAGCGTCATTGCGTTGGCGCAGCGTTAGTGAGGAACGAGCGTCATTGCGAATTGGTTTAATCATCCTTGTTCACTGAAATTACTGAAAAAATCGATTTAGGTAGGTAAAAGTTATGGCAAATATCATTGGAACCAACGGAAATGATACTTTAGTGGGCAGCGAGTTAGCAGACACGATTAAGGGTCTTGCGGGCAGCGATACCATCACAGCTAACCAGGGCAACGATACTTTAACTGGTGGCGGCGGCAAAGATACATTTGTTTACAATTTGGGCGACGGTACTGATACCATCACCGATTTCGGTGGTATAGGTAAAGGAACAAACCCAACGGCAGCAGTCATTGCCGAAGTGGATACCATCAAATTCGAGGGCTATGCCTTCACTGCCCAAAATCTGCTGCTTACCCAGAATGGCAGCAATCTAGAAATCACCTTTGAAGGAGTAGGGACAGGTGGTGCCAAAGTCATCCTGCAAAACTTCAAATTAGAAAACTTGGAGAACCTGAAAGCTTCTGGAACAAGACCAGCCATTGGCAATATCCTATTTAGTGGACAAACTAGCATTACCGACAGTTTTGATGTCTTTGATGCTAACTCCACTCAAACTAGCCTGTCCACCAAGAACACGGTGACTTTCCTCAATGACCTCGACAACAACATTACGGGTTTAGATAACTCAGATGATGTCGTCAATGGTCAAGGCGGGAATGACAAAATCGACGGCAAAAGTGGCAACGACTTGCTGCGGGGTGGTGCAGGAAATGACACTCTCATTGGTGGTGTAGGCAATGACACCCTCGTTGGTGGTGCGGGAAATGACTCCCTGTTTGGCGGTGAGGGAAATGACTCCCTCGTTGGTGGTACAGGTGACGATTACTTGAATATTGACTCTCCAGGAGGGAATAATCTGCTCTCTGGTGGCGATGGCAATGATTTTTTTTACTTTGCCAATTACAACTCTGGCAATAACACACTCATTGGTGGTGCTGGTAACGATAACTTGAATGCTTACTATTTATCAGGTGATAATCTGCTCTCTGGTGACGATGGCAATGATTCTTACTTTGCCTTTGAAAGCTCAGGCAATAATACACTCATTGGTGGCGCTGGCGACGATCGCTTTAATTTTATCAATTCAACAGGTAATAACCTGCTCTTTGGTGGCGATGGTAATGATTCTCTTAGTGCCGAGCGCGAACCCCAGAGTGGTGGAAATGGCAATAACACACTCATTGGTGGCGCTGGCGACGATAACTTGAGCGCTAACGGCTCAACAGGCAATAACCTGCTCTTTGGGGACGATGGCAATGATTCTCTTAGTGTCTTAGGCGATGACTACTTCGGAGGCGCCTCAGGCAATAACACACTCATTGGTGGCGCTGGTGACGATGAATTAAATCTTTACTATTCAACAGGCAATAATCTACTCTCTGGGGGTGATGGTAATGATTCTCTTAATGCCAACGGTTTTGGCAATAACACACTCATTGGTGGCGTTGGCAATGATATCCTCACAGGTGGGAACGGTGATGATATCCTCACAGGTGGGAACGGTAATGATAAATTTTTCTGGAGCGGGGGCACTGATATTATCACCGATTTCGGTGGCGTAGGTAAAGGAACAAACCCGACAGCAGCAGTCATTGCCAAAGTGGATACCATTATACTCGCGGGCGAGAGTGCCCAAAATCTGGTGCTTACCCAGAATGGCAACAATCTGGAAATCACCATTGATAACTTTCAAGGGGTAGGTGGTTCCAAACTCATCCTGCAAAACTTCAAATTAGAAAACTTGGAGAACTTGAAAGCTTCTGGAGCAAGACCAGCCATTGGCAATATCCTATTTAGTGGACAAACTAGCATCACCGACAGTTTTGATGTCTTTGATGCTAACTCCACTCAAACTAGCCTGTCCACCAAGAACACGGTGACTTTCCTCAATGACCTCGACAACAACATTACGAGTTTAGATAACTCAGATGATGTCGTCAATGGTCAGGGGGGTAATGACATCATCAACGGCTTGAGTGGTAATGACCTTTTGAGAGGTGGTGCGGGAAATGATACTCTCATTGGCGGTGCAGGAAATGATACTCTCATTGACCGTGCAGGCAATGATATCCTTGACGGTGGTACTGGTGACGATAGCTTGAGTGCTGGCGGTTCAACAGGCAATAAAACCCTCAACGGAGGTATAGGTAACGATAGCTTGAGTGCTAGTGGTTCAAAAGGCGATAACCTGCTCTCTGGGGGCAATGGCAATGATTCTCTTGACGTCTCTGGCAACTCCGGAATCAGCGAATATAAATCATCCTCCTACTCCTTCGACTCTCGCTCCTTGGGCAATAACACCCTCAACGGGGGTGTAGGTAACGATACATTGAGTGCTGGCGGTTCAAAAGGTAATAACCTGCTCTCTGGGGGCGATGACAATGATTCTCTTGATGTCTCTGGCTCCGAGTACTCCGACCACCCTTACTTCGCTGGCTACGAATACTCTGACTCTCGCTCCTTGGGCAATAACACACTCATTGGAGGTGCAGGTAACGATAGCTTGAGTGCTGGCGGTTCAAAAGGAAATAACCTGCTCTCTGGGGACGATGGCAATGATTCTCTTAGTATCTCTGGCTACTACAGTGACTACAGCGACTATGAGAACGACTACTTTGACTCTCGCTCCTTGGGCAATAACACCCTCAATGGTGGGACTGGTGACGATAGCTTGAGTGCTAGCGGTTCAACAGGCAATAATCTACTGGATGGAGGCGATGGCAATGATACTCTCACAGCCTCTGGTGCCTCTGGTAAGAACACAGTCATTGGTGGTAATGGCAATGACTACCTCACAGGTGGCAATGGTAATGATAGCCTCTATGGAGGAGCTGGTAATGATACCTTTGCTTTTAATAGTTTCAATGAAGGACTCGATAATCTTTATGACTTCAACGCGACTAATGAACTGATTCAGGTATCGGCTGCTGGTTTTGGTGGCGGGTTGTCAACACCTTCACTTTCAGCTAGTCAGCTTATCATCGGAACATCTGCAACCACTACCACTCAGCGATTTATCTACAACAGCGCTACAGGTGGACTGTTCTTTGATTTTGATGGTAGTACATCTGGCTTTACTCAGGTAAAATTTGCACAACTAAGTGCTGGATTGTCACTAACCGAAGACAATTTTGTGATTGTTTAATCTTTATTAGTTCTTTATTAGTACTCTGCCATCACCAAGCGGTACGGTTTGCGAGGTGCTGTTTTTAGCATCTCGCATTCGATTGCTCAGTTCAATGCAAGTCGTTTTGGTAAGCGATAGACCGAATAGTTTAACTGATGAATTGATGACACCAGTTAATTCTTGGCACAACTTCAATCAAGCTTTGGATATTGCAGAATTGCTCACTCGCACTCTTATGCGAAAAAAAAGAATTAACAGTTAACTGTTCTGTAACGAATGGTAAATCAAGCCATCCATTCAGTCCAGTGTGGGGCAATACTTCTCGGTAAAGGACAAAAGCAGGGTAAGGTAATAATTGTTCTTTAATAAGTGCGATGCCTACAGCGGGCTGCGCCTACGGATTTTTTAGCCAATCCTCAATTCCCAGTTCCTTTTACTTTGAGCGAAGCAACTATGACCAATTATACCCTTCAGGCAAGTCGAGAATGGTGGTCACAACAATGGCTAGATTTACTCGATTCTTATCGCTTTAAAAAGCGTTTGGAACGTGCGAGAAATTATGCTCGTCAAGGAAATGTTCTCAGCATCGAATTTAAAGGTGCAAAAGTATTAGCTAGGGTGCAAGGTAGTGAAGTTGAACCCTATAAAGTCTCCCTTTCCCTTGAACCATTTACCGATGAACAGTGGGATTATGTAATTGAAACAATGTCCCAAAGGGCAATTTTTGCTGCCAAATTACTAGCAGGAGAAATGCCACAAAATATAGAAGAAGTATTCACAGCTAATGGTCTTTCGATATTTCCTTTTACCCTTGGTGATGTCCAGAGTAAATGCTCTTGTCCTGATAAAGCAAATCCCTGTAAACATATTGGTGCCCTGTACTATCAGTTAGGCGATCGCTTCAGTGAAGACCCCTTTGTACTATTTCAATTGCGCGGACGCACTAAAGAGCAAATTATCAGCGATTTACGACAATTACGTAGTACCAAGATTCAACCTAACACCACAGAAACGCCCGATATTCAACAATCAATTCCTAATAAAAAATACTCAGTGAAAATTGACTCTTTCTGGCAATATAATGAGCCACTAGAGTCATCCTTGGTAGTGATTGCGCCGTCCACTAGTGAGATGGTATTAGATGTATTAGGAGCAATTCCTTTAGCGAAGGAAGAGGAAAATACAGTAAATTCAACTTCGAGTGATCTGGTAATGAAGTATTTAAATACAGTTTACAGAGATGTGAGTCAGAAGACTTTTTTAGCAGCAATGAATGTGGGAGGAAGCTGATAATAATTCGTAATTCGTAATGACGCTCTCTACCAGAGGCTAAAAGCGAACGCGGACTCGCTACCGCTACGCTAACGTAATTTGTAATTATGAATTAGGTTCACTGGGTAGTTCACCCTTACCGCCTTCCCTCACCGATTCTCGCACTGCCTGACGAATTGCCCGTCTGCCATCCACCCGATTTTGCTCAATCAGTTTAGGCAAATCCCGAATTGCTAAAGTAGGAAACACTAGACTCTTCTCTGACTCGACATATTCCCCGTTTTGCAGGTGATAAATCTTGAGTTCACCGGAGTCACAACACCAAAGTTCTGGTACTCCCAAGCGGGCATAAATGGGAAAACGATTTAGAGACTTACTGGTAACATCAATTTCCAGTGCCAAATCAGGCGGTGGATCTTGTTTCAAGTCGAGATCCAATCTACCCCGAATCGCAGCTTCATTCTGGAAATAGAAGCAATTATCTGATTCCACCCCTACCATTCGGCTTTCTCGCTTCCAAGTAGTCGAACCATAACTTTCATAGTCTAAATCCAGCACATCAGCGATTTCTTTGACTAAATCGCTAATTACCTCTTTGTAATGTTCGTGTTCAGGTAAAGGTGTCATAATTTCCAAAGTAGTGCGATCGTAAGCTAACCGTGCTGCCCGATGCTCTCCTAAGTCTTTTAAAAGATTTTCAAACTGTTGCCAGCTAATGTCGTAAAGCATTACTCGGTCTGCTCGATTTTTGGCGACTGTCATTGTTACGACCTCCAGAATATTTTATTGTCCAAACTCAAGCCTAGCCTGTTCTACCACATCAGCGGTCACAAGCTCTTGTCCTGCTTCACGAGCCAGCTGTTCAATTCTGGCTTTAGCTTGAGAGCGGACAAAAAAGGGAATATTTTGCAATTTTTCCTTAGCTTCAGATGTCCATCGCAAAGCATCAATAAAATTGGAATCGCTCATAGTATTAATTCCCTTGATTAGTCGCTCAGTTTAATCAATAGATTACTAATTTTCTTATAAAAAAAGCCCTTGCTTTTAGCAAGAGCCTATAAATTATTAGTTGTCAGTGATGAAATAAACTTTACAACCTAATCTAGGTCATCCATGAACATCACTGGCTCAGTATCACGGTTAATTCCTTTCTCAAAACCACCAGCAGCAGCTCGTGCGCGACCAGCGTGCCACAAGTGACCAACTAGGAAGAAGAATCCTAGTACGAAGTGAGAAGTCGCCAACCAAGCGCGAGGAGATACGTAGTTGAAGGAGTTAATCTCAGTAGCCACACCACCCACTGAGTTCAAAGAACCCAGAGGAGCATGGGTCATGTATTCAGCAGCGCGACGAGCTTGCCAAGGCTGAATATCGTTCTTGATTTTTTCCAGGTCAAGACCATTGGGGCCACGTAGAGGCTCCAACCAAGGGCCGCGGAAATCCCAGAAGCGCATGGTTTCACCACCGAAGATGATTTCACCAGTTGGAGAGCGCATCAGGTATTTACCTAGACCTGTGGGGCCTTGGGCAGAACCGACGTTAGCACCCAAGCGTTGGTCACGAATCAAGAAGGTCAAAGCTTGAGCTTGAGAAGCTTCTGGACCAGTAGGACCAAAGAATTCGCTAGGATAAACGGTGTTGTTGAACCAAACAAAGATCGAGGCAATAAAGCCCATCAGGGAAAGAGCGCCCAAGCTGTAGGAGAGGTAAGCCTCACCAGACCAGATGGATGCACGACGTGACCAAGCAAAAGGCTTGGTAAGAATGTGGAAAATACCACCAGCAATACAGATAAAGGCAACCCAAATGTGACCGCCGACCACATCTTCTAAGTTATCGACGCTGACAATCCAGCCTTCGCCACCGAAAGGAGACTTGATTACATAACCGAAGATAACCGCTGGGTTCAATGTCGGATTGGTAATAACACGAACGTCACCACCGCCTGGTGCCCAGGTATCATACAAACCACCAAAGAACATTGCCTTTAGCACCAACAGCAGCGCACCGCATCCCAAAATAATCAGGTGGAAGCCGATGATGTTGGTCATCTTGTTCTTGTCTTTCCAGTCGTAACCAAAGAAAGAAGAGTATTCTTCTAAGGTTTCTGGACCACGAACGGCATGATAGATACCGCCAAAGCCAAGGACGGCTGAGGAAATTAGGTGGAGTACACCGACAACAAAGTAGGGGAAGGTGTCGATGACTTCACCACCAGCACCAACACCCCAACCCTGGGTAGCGAGGTGAGGTAACAGGATCAAGCCCTGCTCATACATGGGCTTTTCCGGAATGAAGTGAGCGACTTCAAACAAAGTCATCGCTCCAGCCCAGAATACAATCAAACCAGCATGGGCAACGTGAGCACCCAGTAGTTTGCCAGATAGGTTGATTAAACGTGCGTTACCAGACCACCAGGCAAACCCAGTGGATTCTTGGTCGCGTCCAGCGCCGCCTAAGATATTTGGTCTATTAGAGAGCGTTACCACGTGGTAATACCTCCTCAGGGAATACAAATTGTTCGTGGGGTTGATCTTGAGGAGCCATCCAAGCGCGGATACCCTCATTCAGCAAAATGTTTTTGGTATAGAAGGTTTCAAACTCAGGGTCTTCCGCCGCCCGTAATTCTTGGGAGACGAAATCATAAGCCCGCAGGTTGAGTGCTAAACCGACGATGCCGACGGCGCTCATCCACAAGCCTGTAACTGGCACGAACAACATGAAGAAGTGCAACCAGCGCTTGTTAGAGAAGGCAATACCGAAAATCTGTGACCAGAAACGGTTTGCCGTCACCATTGAGTAGGTTTCTTCAGACTGGGTGGGATTGAAGGCGCGGAAGGTGTTAGCACCATCACCATCTTCAAACAAGGTATTTTCGACTGTGGCTCCATGAATGGCGCACAATAATGCACCACCCAAGACACCAGCAACACCCATCATGTGGAAGGGGTTGAGTGTCCAGTTGTGGAAGCCTTGCAAGAATAGCAGGAACCGGAAAATTGCCGCTACGCCAAAGCTGGGTGCAAAGAACCACGACGATTGTCCCAATGGGTACATCAGGAATACGCTGACGAATACCGCAATGGGAGCGGAGAAGGCGAGGGCGTTGTAAG